>DATAKR010000135.1:0-9161 GCA_036261495.1 Acidimicrobiales bacterium
CGCGTGCACCGATGGCGCCCGTACAGTGAGCGCATGACCGAGCCGGCCCCGATCGGCCTGGAACGGAGCGCATGACCTCCACCGCATCGACCGCCTCGCTTGCCGTCGCGGCCGCCGCCCTCGGGCTCGCGCTGGCGGTGATCGTCGGCGCGTGGCTGTCGCGCCGCGCCGCCGTGCGGCGCCTCGCCTCGGTGACGTCGCGCCTCGAAGGTGTCGACAAGGTCGACCTCGTGGGACGGGGCCGCCTCGAAGGAGCACTCGCGGCGCTCGAGCGCGCCGCAGGCACGGGAGCCTTCGAGGTCAACGAGGCCAAGGTCGACGTCGAGCGCTTCGCCGACGCGCTGGCCCTCATCGGTCAGGGCCTCGTCGTCGCCAACGAGGAGGGCGAGGTGGTGTTCCGCAACGCTCGCGCGCGCGAGCTCATCGGCGACCGCCTCGGCGAGGCCCTGACCGGCCAGACCGTGCGCCGGCTGCTCGATGCCGCCCTGCAAGGTGCGCCCGCCACCCAGATGCTCGACCTGTTCGGACCGCCTCGGCGCACGCTCGAGCTGCGGGCGGCCCCGCTCGCCGACCCCAGCCGCTCGATCGGCGCCGCCGTGGTGATCGAGGACGTCACCGACCGCCGGCGGCTCGAGGCCGTTCGCCGCGACTTCGTCGCCAACATCAGCCACGAGCTCAAGACGCCCGTGGGGGCGCTGGGCCTCCTCGCCGAGACGATCGCCGCGGAGGATGATCCGGTCGTCACCCGCCGGCTGGCGGAGCGCATGCACAACGAGGCCTTCCGGGTCGGGAGGATCATCGACGACCTGCTCGATCTGAGCCGCATCGAGGCGGAGGAGGCGCCGCTCCGGGAGCCGGTGCCGGTCCATCTCGTGCTCGCCGAGGCCGTCGATCGCGTTGCCGATCTCGCCGAGCGGCGGCATGTCACCGTCGACGTCGGGGAGCCGTCGCACCGGCTCACGGTCGTCGGCGAGCGCCGTCAGCTCGTGTCGGCGGTGCACAACCTCGTCGAGAACGCGGTCAAGTACTCCGACGAGGGCAGCACGGTGGGCGTGGCGGTCAGCACCGACGGCCGTCGGGTCGAGATCGAGGTCTCCGATCATGGCATCGGGATCCCCGTGCGCGACCTCGAGCGGATCTTCGAGCGCTTCTACCGCGTCGATCGCGCCCGCGCCCGCGACACGGGTGGCACCGGTCTCGGGCTCGCCATCGTCCGCCACGTCGCCACCAACCACGGCGGTGACGTCCGCGTCACGTCGCAGGAGGGCGCCGGGTCGACGTTCACCCTCACCCTTCCCGCCGGGCCCGGTCCGGTGGCGCTCTCGGAGAAGGCCGGCTGAGTGGCCGAGTCGCAGCCCACCGTCCTCGTCGTGGAGGACGAGGAGTCGTTCGTCGAGGCACTCGTGGTCGGCCTCAAGCGCGAGGGGTTCCTCGTCAAGGTCGCGCGTGACGGGTTGGAGGCGCTCAACACCTTCGACGTCGTCCGGCCCGATCTCGTGCTGCTCGACGTGATGCTCCCGAAGGTGTCGGGCATCGATGTGTGCCGCGAGATCCGCGCCAAGTCGCGGGTGCCGATCATCATGGTCACGGCGAAGGGCGCCGAGATCGACACCGTGGTCGGGCTCGAGGTCGGCGCCGACGACTACGACACCAAGCCCTACCGGCTGCGGGAGCTCGTCGCCCGCATGCGCGCCGTGCTGCGGCGCGCCCCCCGGCCCGACGACGGTGAACCGCCCGGCGACGTGCTCGAGGTCGGCGACGTGCGGCTCGACCCCGAGCGCCACGAGGTCGTGGTGCGGGGCGAGCCGGTGAACCTCCCGCTGAAGGAGTTCGAGCTGCTCGAGCTCCTGCTCACCAACGCCGGCCGGGTCCTCACCCGTGAGACGCTGATCGACCGCGTGTGGGGGCCCCACTACGTGGGCGACACCAAGACCCTCGACGTCCACGTGAAGCGACTGCGGTCGAAGATCGAGGAGACGCCGTCGGTGCCGAGGCGCATCGTGACGATCCGCGGGCTCGGCTACAAGTACGAGGCCGCCGGGCGGTCGTAGCCCGAGCGCGCGACGACCGGGGCGTCACCCCGGTCGTCGTGCGTCACCCGGAGGGCGTTCAGCGAAGCGGGAAGATGTCGTCGTCGCCGGGGGTCCACATGCGGACGGCCAGCGGCGGCGTCATCGGATGCGACAGCGAATCGGCCGCCGTGGTCCAGCCACCGGCGGGCACGGCATCGGCGGGGGCGGCGGTCCACGACGGCGCGACCTCGGCCGCCGGCGCCGCCGGCCGAGCGGCCGCGGCCGGCTCGTGGCGGACGGCGGGACCGTCAGGGTCAGCCATGCTGTAGACGTCGCCGAGCAGGTTCGACAGATCCGACATGCCTGTGGTGTCGTCACGCGCCGGGGGCACCTTGAGCGCGGGAGGGCGGTCGTCGGGCGCCTTCTACCATCGGAGCGTGACGACCGACGGGGGTTGGCGCGAGCTGCGGCCGCCGCCCCGCCCTGCCGCGGTGAGGGCGTCCCCCTTCGCCCGCCTGACCCTCACCCAAGCCCTGTCCGTCGCCGGCGACACCCTCGTCACCATGGCGCTGGCCGGCTCGCTGTTCTTCAGCATCTCGCCGAACGCGGCCCGAGGGAGGGTGACGCTGTCGCTGGTGCTGACGATGGCACCGTTCGCCGTCGTCGCGCCGTTCCTCGGACCGGTGATCGACCGGTCGCGGGGCGGGCGGCGCGTGATGGTCGTCGGGTCGTGCATCGGGCGGGCGATCGCCGCGTACGTGATGGCCCGGGTGCTCCACCAGCTGCTGCTGTTCCCGGCCGCGTTCACGACACTGGTGCTGTCGAAGGGCTACTTCGTGGCGAGGACCGCGCTCGTGCCTGCGGCCGTGCAGAGCGACGACGAGCTCGTCGAGGCGAACGCCAAGCTGTCGATCGTCGGGGTGCTCGCGGGTCTGGCCGCCGCCGTGCCCGGCGTCGTCGCGCTGCGCCTGCTCGACGCCCGCTGGGCCCTGTACCTCGCCGTCGCGGTGTTCGTGGTCGCCGGCGTCGCCGGGGCGCGCCTGGAGGACGCGCGGGACGCGGGTCCAGCGGGCGGCGAGCCACGGGGCCGCTCCCGAGACGCTGCTCCCCACCCGGCGGACGCGACCACCGACCGCGCGCGGCCGGCCGGGCAGGCGAAGACGAGCGTGGTGAACGACCTCGGGATCTCCACGGCGGCGGTGGCGATGGCGCTGCTGCGCGCCATCGTCGGCTTCCTCACCTTCCTCGTGGCCTTCGGATTCCGCCACCTGGGCGCCCCGTCGTGGTGGTTCGGCATCGTGCTCGCGACGAGCTACGGCGGCGCGCTCGCCTCGTCGCTCATCGCGCCGCCGCTCCGTCGTGCCGTCCGGGAGGAGACGCTGATCGGCGCGGGCCTCGTCGCCGTCACCGTCTCCTGCGCGGTGATCGGCCGCCTCCACGGACCACTCTGGGCGGCGGCGGTCGCGGCGGTCGTGGGCACCGCCTCCGGCGTCGCCAAGCTGGCGTTCGACGCCCTGGTGCAGCGCGACGCCCCCGCGCACCTCCACGGCCGCTCCTTCGCCCGGTTCGAGGCCGGCTTCCAGATCGCGTGGGTCGCCGGCGCCCTCCTGCCCGTCGTGGTGGCGACGCCCCTTTCACGCGGGTATGACGTGATGGCCGTGGCCACCTTCCTCGCCGCCGTCGCCTACGTCGTGGCCCGCCGGGCGCTCCGCCGGTCCGAGGTGCGCCCCACCCTCGCATGAGACTCGTCGTCCTCTCCGACACCCACCTCCGCCCCGGCCGCAACCGGCGCCTGCCCGATGCCGTCTACGACGCCCTCGGCGGCGCCGACGCCATCCTCCACGCCGGCGACATCGTCACCAACGACCTCCTCGACGAGCTGAGCGGGTTCGCGCCGGTGCACGCCGTGCTGGGCAACAACGACGATGGTGTCCTCGCCGGCCGGCTGCCCGAGACCCGCATCGACGAGCTCGAGGGCGTGCGCGTCGGGATGATCCACGACAGCGGCCCGACGGTGGGCCGCCCGCTGCGCATGCGGCGTCGGTTCCCGGACTGCGATCTTGTCGTCTACGGCCACAGCCACGTCCCCTTCGACGGCGCCGGCCTCGACGGTCAGCACCTGTTCAACCCGGGTTCGCCGACCGAGCGGCGGGCTCAGCCGGCGCACACGTTCGGCATCGTCGACCTGGCCGGCGGCCGCATCCTCCGCACCGAGATCCGCCAGGTCTGACCCGTCTGCTGTCGGCTCACGCGCGAGTACCGCGCGTCAGACGACAACGGACGTCCGCACCCCGGTCACAGGTCGATGCGCGCCAGCCAGAGACCGGGGGCGTCGACCTCGGGGGGCGTCGGCAGCTCGCGCTCGGAGTGCCACAGCCGCACGAGCCCGGCCTCGCCGGCGCGCTCCACGACCCCACGGACGAACGCCTGACCGCGGTCGTACTGGCGCTGGCTCAGCTCGAGACCGAAGAGACGCTCGACGAACCGGTCGCCCGAGTTGGCTTCGACACGGCGGCGGCGGAGCGCCTCCGACAGCGGCCCGTAGGAGCCGATGAGCCGGCCGCCGACGTCGTCGAGCACCCAGTCGACGTAGCCCTCGATGGTGACGGTGAGCGCCTCGAGCTCGGGCTTGATCTCCCGCTGGCGCGGCGACTCCATCGACCCGAGAAGCGCCTCGGGGTCGCCGAACACGTCCTCCCACGACGACTGGTTGCTCGGGTCGAGCCGCTCGAGCCGGCCGCTCATGGCATCGGGGTCGGGCTGGAACCCGCCGGCGTACTCGTTGAGGAGCGACTCGAGCCGGGCGCGCACGTGCGGGCGTCCGAGGACGGCGTGATGGGTGATGGCATCGAGGCACACCCACAGGCGGACGTCGTCGGGCGGGAGGCTCCAGTCGGCGGCGAACTGCTCGAGGTTGGCCGGCACGATCACGAGCTCGTCCGACGCGGGCCGAGGGATCGGGAGGTCGTAGGGGCCGAGCGCCTTGCGTGCGAGGTGGCCGACCATGAGCCCGAGCTGCATGCCGAGGATGGCCGGCGCCATCACTTGCATCATGTTGCCGAGCAGCGCCTCGGGGTCGACACCGCCGGCACCGCCCTCGTCGCCCGGGTCGGCGCCCTGGCCGAGGAGACGCCCGAGGTCGGCGGCATCGGCGCCGCCCGGTGCCGACAGCGAGCCCCGCCCGAGCGACTCGGCCAGCCGCTCGAACAAGGGGCGGTACGCCTCGAGCGCCAGCGCCGCCCACTCGGCGCGGGTCGTCGCCCGGATCGACACCGACCGACCGGTGATCGAGGTGGCGAGGCCGGTCTTCTCGGCGATGTGCAGCTCGGCCACCCGGGCCAGCTCCTCGAGCCGGATGCGCTCGAGCGGCTCGACGTTCGACTCGGCGCGTCCCTCGGCCGCCATGTAGATGCCGATCTGGCGAGCGATCTCCCAGTTCACCGGGCCCTGGTTCTGGAACATCTTCGCCAGGTCGCCGAAGATCGGCATCCCCTCGAAGGGGTTCATCGGTCCGAATGGACCGGGCGTGCTCACACGGGCATCGTAGGTCCATGCCGATCGTTGTCGTCACCGGGGCCGCGACCCCGCTCGGGCGCCGTGTGCTGGCCCGGTTCGCCGCCACCACGGGTACCCGGGTCGTCGCCGTCGACGAGATCTCCGCCGACCTGAAGCGCACCACGGAGGGGGCGGACGCCCTCGTGCACCTCGGCGACGCCGACGACGCGCGCGAGGTGTTCGAGGCCGCCGGCGCCGCAGCCGTCGAGCAGGTCGTGGTCGCCTCGACGGCCTCCGTCTACGGCGGATGGCCCGACAACAGCGTGCCGCTCACCGAGGAGGCGCCGATCCGGCCGAATCCGGGGTTCGACTACGCGACGCACCACGCCGAGGCCGAGCGGCTGGCGGCCGAGCACCGCGAGGCGCATCCGGGCGTGCGGGTCGCGGTGCTGCGGTTCGCGCCGGTGCTCGTGCCCGGCGAGGAGACGTGGGAGTCGCGCACGCTCGCCAGCCCGCCGGCACTCCGGGCCGACGACGCGGTGCCGCCCGCGCAGTTCCTGCACGTCGAGGACGCGGCGTCGGCCGTCGAGCACGCGGTCACGGCCGCGCTCGATGGAACGTTCAACGTGGCACCCGACGGGTTCGTTGCCGGGGAGACGGCCCGGGCCCTCGCCGGCGGCGGCATCAGCATCCCCGTGCCCGACCGCCTGGGTCGGAGCCTCGCCCGGCTGGCGTGGCGCCTCGGGCTCGGATCGGTGACCCCGACCGCGGAGCCCTATCGCACCCAGCCGTGGGTCGTGGCCAACGACCGGTTCCGTGCAACGGGGTGGAGGCCGGCCTACTCCAACGAGGAGGCGCTCGTCGCGACGCGGAAGGGATCGTGGTGGCGCGAGCTCAGCCCGAAGCGTCGGCAGGAGGTGGCGCTCGCGGTGAGTGGCGCGGGTCTCGTCGCGGTGGGCGCCGCCCTCGTGGTGCTCGTGCGCGGCGCCCGCCGGCGCCGTGCCACACGCTGAGCGTCAGGACGAGCCGGACGGCCGCTCGACGAGCCGCACCTTCACCGAGCGGTGGGCGCCGTTCCGGATGACGTCGAGGGTGATCAGGTCGCCGGGCTTGCGGCCGCGCACGGCCACCACCAGCTCGGTCATCGAGCGCACCTGCTCATCGTCGATCGCGGTGATCACGTCGCTCGTGGCGATGCCCGCGGCCGCGGCGGGGCTGCCGACACGCACGGCGCGCACGAGCGCGGCACCCTTCACGCCGAGGTCGGCGGCCGTCTCGGACGGGACGCTGTCGCCTTCGACGCCGAGCCACGCCCGGTCGACATGGCCCTCGTTGAGGAGCTGGCCGGCGACGACCCGGACGACGTCGATCGGGGTGGCATAGCCGACGAGCGTCCCGTCGGTGGTCGCGTTGCCTGCCGCGATCCCGATCACGACGCCGCTCGTGTCGACCACGGCCGCGCCCGAGCATCCGGGCGCCACCGGCGCGTCGGTCTGCACCATGTCGACGAGATGGGTGTCGAGGACGTCGACCGCCTGACCGAGCGCGCTGACGACGGCAACCGACACCGTCGGCCCGCCCGACATCCCCGTGGGCGCCCCGATCGTGACCGTCGGCTGGCCGACCTTGAGCATGACCGTGGTGCCCAGGAGCGCCGTCGGGTAGCCGGCGCCGTCGAGGTCGAGCACCGCGATGTCGGTCTCGGGATCGGCGCCGACGAGGTGCGCTCCCACCGATCGGCCGTCGTCGAGGACGATGCGGAGCGAGCGGGCCTGCTCGATCACGTGCTCGGCGGTGAGCATGAGCCCGTCGCTCCGATAGATCACGCCCGATCCGCGCACCGAGCCCTTCGGGCCGTCGGCGATGATCTGGACGATGGCCCGGCGGAGGTTGTCGGCGAGCGACGACACGTCGGCCATGCCGGCGACCGCGGTGGCCGGTGTCGCGGGCGCGGCGACGCGCTCGACCGCCACCGTCGTCCGGGTGGGGCGGACGAGCGCGCTGAGGCCGATGGTGACCAGGGCGGTGATGCAGCTCGTGAGCGCCACGACCGTGAGGAGACGAGGCTCGGTGCGCGAGCGCGCGGCCTTGGTGCCGGATGCCACGATCTCCGATGGATGCCGCCACAGACGGTCCTCGGGTGGCAGCAACGGCATCATCGGCTCGTCGTCGAGGCCGTCGTCGTCCCACTCCACTGGGAGCACAGGTTACGAGGCGTGCCTTCCAATCCGCGGTCGCGCCGTACGATGATCAGGTGCTGCAGCCGCCGGAGACGGGCGACGATTGGATCGGCCTCGACGAGGCACCCCTGCCGGTCGCGGAGGCCGTGGCGTGGTCGGTGCTCCCGTCGTGCGGTGGTCAGGTGCTGTTCACCGGCACCGTGCGCGACTCCGCCGACGGGCGTGACGACGTCACCGGGCTCGAGTACGAGGCCTACCAGGAGCAGGTGGCGCCGCGCCTCCAGGCGATCGCCGACGCGGCCCGGACGCGCTGGCCCGACCTCGGGCGCCTCGTGCTGCTGCACCGGACCGGCCGCCTGCGACTCGGTGAGGTGTCGGTCGTCGTGGTCGCGTCCGCGCCCCATCGTGGTGAGGCGTTCGAGGCGGCGAGGTACTGCATCGACACCCTCAAGGCGACGGCGCCGATCTGGAAGCGTGAGGAGTGGGCAGGCGGCTCCGACTGGGGCACGCGCGCCCAGCCCGTGCAGGACGTGCGAAACGCGTGACGAGCCCGTGAGCAACCTCCTCTACCTCGGGATCGCCGTGGTCGTGAGCATCCTCGGCGCGCTGTGGATCTGGGCCCGCAACCGGAAGCCGACGTCGCTCGAGCACGGCATCGAGGAGTTCCAGCGCGAGCTGCGGGCACTGTCGAACGACCGCCGGCCCGTGCACCCGCCGCGCTCCGATCCGAAGGCGCGCCGCGGCACGCCACCTGGGCAGGGCTGAGCACTGGCCCGGGACCTCGCCATCGACCTGGGGACGGCGAACACCCTCGTGTATGCCAAGGGTCAGGGGATCGTGCTCAACGAGCCCAGCGTCATCGCGCTCAACGTGCAGACGAGCGACGTGCTCGCGATGGGCCACGAGGCCTGGCAGATGATCGGCCGCACGCCCGGCTACATCCAGGCGGTCCGGCCGCTTCGAGGCGGCGCCATCACCGACTTCGACATCACCGAGCGGATGATCCGGATCATCCTCACCCGGGCCGGCATCAGCCGGTGGAACCGGCCGCGGGTGCTGATCTGCGTCCCGTCGGCGATCACGTCGGTCGAGAAGCGCGCCGTGAAGGAGGCGGCCCGCCGTGCCGGGGCGACGGAGGCCTACCTCATCGACCAGCCGATGGCGGCGGCGATCGGCGCCGGCCTCCCGATCAGCGAGCCCCTCGGCAACATGATCGTCGACGTGGGCGGCGGCACCAGCGAGACGGCGGTGATCTCGCTCGGAGGCACCGTCGCCCTCCAGGCCATCCGGGTCGGCAGCTTCGACATGGACTCCGCCATCCAGACCTTCGTCCGACGCGAGTACGGCATCGCGATCGGCGAGCGCACGGCGGAGGAGATCAAGGTCGCGATCGGGTCGGCGAGCGCCACCGAGGACGAGGTGAAGGCCGAGGTGCGGGGCCGCGACCTGATGACCGGCCTGCCGAAGACGGTGG
>DATAKR010000138.1:0-9740 GCA_036261495.1 Acidimicrobiales bacterium
GAGGAGGTCGAGGCGGCTGATCCCGGCGCGGGCCGTCGCGCTCTCGACCGCGGGCTGGAAGCCGCCGCCGATCTCGACCGCGAGGTCGGCGTCCTCGATGCGGTCGACCTGCGTCGACGTGATCTCGATGTCGTGGGGCTCGCCCCCGGGCGGCGTCAGGTCGACGACCGCGACGTCGTCGCCGCCGACCTGCCGGGCCAGCTCGGCCAGCGGGTAGAAGGCGGCGACGACGCGAGCACGCTCGCCCGTCGACGCCGGCCACGAATCGCGTTGCGAGAATCCTCCGAAGGCGACCGCCGCGACGAGCGCAAGCGCCACCGCCGCAACGACGACGCTCGACGCCTTCATGAGAATCATTCTCACATTGTCGACCGCCGGCACGCAAGCGATCCAGCGCGTTCTGGAGTCCCACAACCACGCGACACGTGGCTCTGGCACTCCAGAACAGCGCGCCGGCGCCGGCGGACCCCCGCGCGCCGCTAGCGCGGCGTGATGACGTCCTGGCCGCGGAAGTACGGGAGCAGCACCTCCGGGATCCGGATCGAACCGTCGGGCTGGCGATAGGTCTCCACGATGGCCGCCCACACGCGAGGGACGGCGAGCCCTGAGCCGTTGAGCGTGTGGACCAGCTCGGTGCCCCCCGACCCGTCGCCGGGGCGGTAGCGGATGTTGGCGCGACGGGCCTGGTAGTCGCTGAACCACGACACCGACGACACCTCGAGCCACGCGTCGCAGCCGGGGGCGTAGGCCTCGATGTCGAACGACCGGTGATGCGACTGGCCCATGTCGCCGGTGCAGATCTCGATCACGCGGTAGGCGAGCCCGAGTGCCGCGATCGACGCCTCGCACCGGGCCAGGAGCTCGTCGAGCATGCGGGGCGCGTCGTCGGGCGTCGTGTAGGCGAGCACCTCGACCTTGTCGAACTCGTGGCCGCGCAGCATCCCGCGGGTGTCGCGGCCGGCCGACCCGGCCTCGCGCCGGTAGCAGGGCGTGTACGCCATCATCCGCTTCGGCAGGTCGCCCTCGTCGAGGATCTCTCCGCCGTAGATCGACGTGAGCGGCACCTCCGCGGTCGGGATCGCCCACAGGTCGTCGCGCTCGACGGCGTAGGCCTCGTCGGCGAACTTCGGAAGCTGACCGGTCGCGGTGAGCGTCGAGGTCAACACGAGCGTGGGCGGCCGGATCTCCTCGAACGCGTCGCTGTTTCGGTCGAGCGCCAGCTGGCACAGCGCTCGCGACAGGGTGGCGCCGGCGCCCCGGACCATGGTGAACATCGAGCCGGAGATCTTGGCGGCGCGCTCGTTGTCGAGGATCCCGAGCTCGCGGCCGGTGTCCCAATGGGGCACCCGCTGGTGGTCGGCGTAGGCCCCGGGGTCGTATCCGACCACGCGGAGCACGGGGTTGTCGTCCTCGCCTCGACCGTCGGGCGCCTGCTCCGAGGGGAGGTTCGGGATGCGCAGCAGGAGGTCGCGGACTCGCCCGTTCAGCTCATCCACCCGGGCGGCGAGCGAGCGCTCCTCGTCACCGAGCCGCCGGCTCTCGTCCTTGAGCTCGTCGCCCCGCGAACGGTCGCCCGATCGGTAGGCCTCCCCCACCTGCTTGCTCAGCGTGTTGACCTGGGCGCGGAGCTCGTCGCGCTGCGCGGTGAGCTGTCGGGACTCCGCGTCGACACCCGCGAGCGCGTCGAGCTGCTCGATCACGAGCGGGTCGTGGCGGCGCGCGAGGGCGGCGCGCACACCGGCGAGATCCGCGCGCACCCGGCGGATGTCGATCATTGGCGCACGGTAGCGTGCGCCGAGATGGCCGCCGTCGACGTTTCGGACCTCGTCGTCCGCTACGGCGGCGTCGTGGCGGTCGACAACCTCTCGATGAGCGCCGACAAGGGCGAGGTGGTCGCCGTCCTCGGTCCGAACGGCGCCGGCAAGACGAGCACGATCGAGACGCTCGAGGGCTTCCGGCGGCCGGCGGCCGGGACGGTGCGGGTGCTCGGGCTCGATCCGATCACCCACCACGGGGCGCTCGTGCCGCGCATCGGCGTGATGCTCCAGTCGGGCGGTGTGTATCCCGGGATGAACGCCCGCGACGCGCTCTCGCTGTTCGCGGCCTACTACACCGATCCCGCCGATCCCGATGCGCTCCTCGATCGGGTCGGGCTCGCCGCCGTCGCGCGCACGCCCTGGCGGCGGCTGTCGGGGGGCGAGCAGCAGCGTCTGTCGCTGGCGCTCGCCCTCGTCGGCAAGCCGGAGGTGGCGTTCCTCGACGAGCCGACGGCGGGCATCGACCCGCAGGGCCGGCGCACGATCCGCGAGGTCGTGCGCGAGCTTCGCGACGGCGGCGTGTGCGTGCTGGTCACGACGCACGAGCTCGAGGAGGCCGAGCGGATGGCCGACCGGATCGTGATCGTCGACCACGGCCGCATCGTCGCCGAGGGCACGCCCGCCGAGCTCGTGTCGGGCGCCGACGAGGTGCGGTTCGGCGCTCCTGCCGGGCTCGACGTGGCCTCGCTGTCGTCCCACCTCGGCGCCACCGTCGTCGAGGTGCAGCCGGGGGAGTACCGCGTGGCAGCGGCGGCCACCCCGGCCCTCGTCGCCGACCTCACGGCGTGGCTCGCGGCGCGCGACCTCGCTCTGGCCGACCTGCGCGCCGGCCGCCACCGGCTCGAGGACGTCTTCCTCCGCCTCACCGACCACGACGACGGCGCCGGATGGAGCCGGGCATGAGCGCGCTCGCCGCCCAGGCGCGCGCCGAGGTCATCATGACGCTCCGGCGGGGCGAGTCGGCCTTGCTCGCGCTCGGCATCCCCGTGCTGCTCCTGGCGTTCTTCTCGGTGGTCGACGTGCTGCCGACCGGGAGCGACGACCCCGTGCGCTTCCTCTTCCCCGGCATCCTCGCCCTCGCGGTGATGTCGACCGCCATGGTCAGCCTCGCCATCGCCACCGGGTTCGAGCGTCAGTACGGGGTGCTCAAGCGGCTGGGCGCGACGCCGCTCGGGCGGCCGCGGCTGCTCGGCGCGAAGACACTGTCGATCCTCGGCATCGAGGTCGTGCAGTTCGTCGTGCTCCTCGTCGAGGCGCTCCTCCTCGGCTTCCGGTTCGGCGATGCACGCTTCCTGCCGGCGATCGCCGCCATGCTCCTCGCAACCATCGCCTTCGCCGGAATCGGCATGCTTCTGGCCGGCACGCTTCCCGCGCTCACCACGCTCGCCGCCGCCAACGGCCTCTACATCGTGCTGCTGCTGCTCTCGGGCATGCTCGTCCCGATCGCCAAGCTGCCCGGCGCCGTCGCGGGCGTTGCGAAGGCTCTTCCGTCGGGTGCGCTGTCGGAGGCGCTCCACGACTCGCTGAGCGGGCTCGCCGTCCCGGCCCATGCGTGGATCGTGCTGGTGGTCTGGGCGGTCGTCGCCCCCGTCATCGCCAGCCGCCTGTTCCGCTGGGAGTGACGCGGGCGGTCAGACCACTCGCTCCTTGATGGGCTCGGTGCGCTCGAGCTCGCGCTCGACGGCCTCCCAGGTGAGCAGCTCGTCGCGGTCGGGGTTCTTCAGGCTGTTGGAATACCACTTGAAGAACACGCCCACGATCGTCCCCCAGAGGATCATGGTGCCGCCGACCTTCATGATGGCGCCGGCGATCTGCTGGTCCTCGACCGCGGTGAGCCCCCAGAGGCGCGGCACGGTGGCGTAGAAGCGGTAGACGACCCCGTCGGCGAAGATCAGGAACGCGGCGGGGACGGTCGGCACGATGCCCTGCAGGAACAGGTACAGCATCTTCGCCGGCGGGCTCAGCGTCGGGAGGCTCGGGTCGTGGTTGACGACCGGCAGCCACATCACGAACGACGTCGCGAACAGGAGCGCGTGCGAGAAGAAGTGGAACGACTCCGAGTGCAGCGTGAGGTCGACCCACGCCGGCCAGTGCGTGAGCGCGAGCACGCCGTTGAACATCAGCGCCGCCGGCAGCGGGCGGGCGATGCGGCGCACCACCGGCAGGATCGGGCCGACGACCCAGCGGAGGAGCCAGGTCGGGGTGCCGAGGAGGAGGATCGGCGGCACGATGAGCGAGTACATCGTGTGCTCGACCATGTGCATGCTGAACAGGTAGTTCTCGGCGATGTCGTGGATCGGCCAGTCGGCCGAGACCCAGAGGAGGAGGACACCGACGCTGAACCAGGTGACCTGCCGGCGGGTGACGACCGGGCGGTCGACGGCGAGGTGCGGACCGAGATAGCGGATGGCGGTCCAGTAGCCGGCGACGAGCGACAGGATGAGCGCCCACACGTCGGGGTGGGGCGTGAACTTCCAGGGGTGGGCGACGGCGGCGGAGAGGAACAGCACCGCACCCCTCCTTTCTCGTGGTTGCGACCGGTTACGGCTGGGGCGGCGGAGGCTGGACGAAGATGCCCAGGGTCAGCAGGTACGCGATGTAGACGAGCAGGGCGAGGCCGAGCCCGCCGGCGAACAACCGCCGCAGGATGCGGTTGTCGAACTTGAGGTGCATGAAGTAGCCGACGACGATCACGAACTTGGCGATGGCGAGCACGCCGAGCGCCGTGTTGTTGATGTTCACGCCCGGGATGCTCTTGTAATAGAGCAGCACTTCGACCGCGGTGATCGCGAACAGGATCAGGAACACCTTGAAGTACGTGAAGTCGCTGGGGTGGTGCCCCTGGTCGCCCTCCAGGTTGGCGTCGACCGCGCTCGTGTGGGCAGATTCCGGGGTGCCGGTCTCGGTGGTGGCCATGAGCGTCCTACGGGATCAGGTAGACGACCGTGAAGATCACGATCCAGACGATGTCGACGAAGTGCCAGTAGAGGCCGAAGATCTCGACCACCTCGGCACGCGCCGGTGTGAGCTTGCCTCGCATCGTGAGGCTCCACAGCGAGAGCAGCATGATGATGCCGAGCGTGACGTGGGCACCGTGGAAGCCGGTAAGCACGTAGAACGAGCTCCCGAACAGGTTGCGGTGCAGCGTGAGGCCCTCGCGGTAGAACGAGGTGAACTCATAGATCTGGCCGGAGACGAAGAGGGCGCCGAGGCCGGCGGTGGCAAGCAGCCACACCCGGGTGCGCCGCATGTCGCCCCGCTGGATCGCCGACACCGCCAGCACCATCGTGAGCGAGCTCATGAGCAGCATGAACGAGCTGGCCGAGGTGTAGGGGATGTCGTAGATCTTGTGCGGGTACGGGCCGACGATCGACCGGCCCTTGTAGAGCAGGTACGTCGAGATCAGCGCGCCGAACAGCAGGCACTCCGACCCGAGGAACGCCCACATGGCGAGCTTCTCGTTCGAGAGCCCGGTGTTGGTGTGGTGACCTCCTCCGAGGTCGTGCTCGATGGTGGCGACCGGCGAGGTCACGCGCCCTCCTCCGTCGTTGAAGTGTCGTCGGTGGCGGTGGCGTCGGCGGCTGCCGGAGCGTCGCCGGCACCCGTGCCGAGCGCCGGCGTCGACGCGGCCACGAGCTCGCGGGTCGCGGGGGCCTCGTCGTCAGGCGACGGCGGTTCGACCGCCGGCTCGAGCGTCCAGGCGTAGAGGCCCGCGAGCGTGACCAGGAGACCCACGACCGGGACGAGCCACACGTGGTAGATGAGCCCGTAGGCGATGATCGGCAGACCGGCCGACGCCACGAGCGGGTAGAACGACGGCGACGGCATGTGCGGCTCGGAGTGCGCGGCATCCGCCGCGTGCTCCTCGGCGGCATGTCGCTCGGCGGCCGCCGCCATCTCGGCCTCCGGGATCCGCACCAGGCGCCCGTTCTCGTCCTCGGTGTACTTGCGGTGCCACCAGTCGTCGACCGAGTGCACGACCGGAACCTGCTCGAAGTTGTAGGGCGGCGGCGGTGACGGGATCGACCACTCGAGCGTTCGCGCGTCCCATGGGTCGGGCGGCGCGAGCGGTCCGCGGAGCTTCGTGTAGATCACGTTGCCGATGAAGATCAGCACCGAGATCGCGATGATGTAGGCGCCGATGGTGGCGATCAGGTTCCACGTGCCGAGGCCGAGGGCCTTCGGATAGGTGTAGGTGCGCCGCGGCTGGCCCTGCAGCCCGATGAAGTGCATCGGGCCGAACGTCATGTTGAACCCGATGATCCACGTCCAGAAGTGCCACTTGCCGATCTTCTCGTTCAGCATCCGGCCGAAGATCTTCGGATACCAGTAGTAGACCGCCCCCATGATCCCGAAGAGGGAGCCACCGAAGAGCACGTAGTGGAAGTGGGCGACGATGTAGTAGGTGTCGGTCTGCTGGCGGTCGTGCGGCGACACGGCGTGGGTGACGCCCGAGAGCCCACCGATCGTGAACATGGCGATGAACCCGATGGCGAAGAGCGCGGCGGTCGTGAACCGCAGCGACCCGCCCCACATGGTGCCGAGCCAGTTGAAGATCTTCACGCCGGTCGGGACGGCGATGAACATCGTCGTGATGGAGAACGCCGAGACCGCCACGGGGCCGAGGCCGGCGGAGAACATGTGGTGCGCCCACACGCCCCAGCCCATGAACCCGATGGCGATGCCCGAGAACACCATCACCGGGTAGCCGAAGAGCGGCTTGCGGGAGAAGACCGGCAGGATCTCCGACACCATGCCCATGGCGGGCAAGATCAGGATGTACACCTCGGGATGGCCGAACAGCCAGAAGAGGTGCTGCCAGAGAAGTGGCTCGCCGCCGGCCGCCGGGTTGAAGAAGTTGGTGCCGAAGTTGCGGTCGAAGAACAGGAGCACCACGGCGATCGTGATGACCGGTAGGGCGAAGAGGAGCAGGAAGTTCGCGACCAGGGTCATCCACACGAAGATCGGCATCCGCATGAGGGTCATGCCGGGCGCGCGGAGGTTGAGGATCGTGGTGATGAAGTTCACCGCACCGACGGTGGACGCGATGCCGGTGATGATCAGGCCCATCACGTAGTAGTCGAGGCCGTGGCCGGGCGAGAACGCGATGCCCGTGTTGGGCGGATAGGCGAACCAGCCACCGTTGGGGGCGCCACCGAAGAGGAAGCTGGAGTAGAGCACCAGCCCGCCGAGCAGGAACGTCCAGTAGCTGAACGAGTTGAGGCGGGGGAAGGCGACGTCGCCGGCGCCGATCATGATCGGCGTGAAGTAGTTGAAGAAGGCCGCCGACAGCGGCATGACGACGAGGAAGATCATCGTCGTGCCGTGCATCGTGAACAGCTGGTTGTAGGTGTCGGCGGTGAGGAAGTGGTTGTCGGGCTGCGCGAGCTGCGTGCGGACGAGCAGCGCCTCGATGCCGCCGGCGAGGAAGAAGATGAACGCCGTGACGCCGTAGAGGATGCCGATCCGCTTGTGGTCGATCGTCGTGATCCAGCCCCAGAAGCCCTCGGTCGACTTGGGGCGGCGGAGCAGCGGAGCGGTCGACGACGGCCGCGGGGTGACGACCTCGGTCTCGGTGCGCTCGATGACGGTGGCCATTACTTGAGCGTCTCCAGGTAGGCGATGATGTTGGTGATGTCCTGATCAGCCAAGTTCAGGTTCGGCATGCCCATGCCCTGTGCGGGCATCATCGGCTTCTCGGCCGGGGGGTTCTTCAGCCAGCGGCGCAGGTTCTGCTCGTTGAGGTCGAAGATCGCCCCGGCGAACACACTACGGCTCTGGAGGTGCGTGAGGTTGGGGCCCACGGTGCCGTTCATGCCCTCGAGGCCGTTGATGGTGTGGCAGCCCGCGCAGCCGCGCTGCTGGACGAGCAGGGCGCCGGCCTTGGCGGCGTCAGTCGTCGGGGCCGCCGCCGGCTGCTCCTGCTGCGACACCCACGTGTCGAAGTCGCCCGGCGTCTTGGAGATGACCCGAAGGCGCATGTTGGCGTGCGATAGACCGCAGAACTCGGCGCACTGCCCCCAGTAGGTGTCGACCTTGTCGGCCTTGAGCTGCATGTAGTTCTGGCGCCCAGGGACGACGTCGACCTTGCCGGCCAGCTTCGGCGGCCAGAACGAGTGGATGACGTCGATCGAGGTCATCTCCAGCTGGACGGTGCGGCCGGTCGGGATCACGAGCTCGTTCGCCGTGGTGATCTTCTCGTTCGGGTACTGGAACTCCCACCACCACTGGTGGCCGATCACCTTCACGAACAGGGCGTTGTCCTTCGCCGACGCCCGCTCGTTGATCTTGAAGATCGTGGCGACGGTGAACACCCCGACGATCGCGAGCAGGAGGGCGGGGACGATGGTCCAGCCGATCTCGAGCTTCGAGTTGCCGTGGACCTGGACCGGCGCGTCGTCGTCGGAGCGGCGGCGGAACTTGATCACGATCGTGAGGATCAGGGCGTTCACGAGGAGGAACACGATGATCGTGATCGGGAACACGATGCGCCAGAGATGATCCTCGGTGCGCGCGACGGCGCCCTGCGGATCGAGGGCGTCCTGCGGGAACGTCTTGCCGCCCTCGGCCCAGAGGTACAGCGCGGCCGAGGCGATGACGGCGACGGCGACGCCGATGGCCACGCGGACGGTGTGCGAACGGGAACTGCGGGGGGTGCTCACGCGCCACCTCTGAGGAGCGACGAACGGACGGGTGCAGGTTTCCTCATGACTCCGTTTCCTGCCAAGTCAGCGGGTCGGGACGAGTCTGGTCAGGCGGTGATCGAGGTCCGGCGCGGTGAGCGCGCCGAGGTGCAGCTCGGTGATGCGGCCCTTCGCGTCGAGGAACGCCGTCGCCGGCAGCCCGCGGATCCCGTACGACGTGCCGATGTCGCCCTTGGGGTCGTAGGCGGCGGGATAGGTGATCCCGTAGCGGGCGAGGATGTCGGCGGCGTTGCTCCGCGAGTCCTGGAAGTCCACACCGATGAACGCGATGTCGGTGTGGGCGGCCGACGCCTGGGCGAGTACGGGCAGCTCCTGGCGGCACGGGACGCACCACGAGGCGAAGAAGTTGACGACGGCCGGTCGGCCGGCACGGACCATTGCGAGGTCGACGCCGGGCGCACCGTCGCGGACGTCGGCCGCGGTGATGGCGGGCGCGGGCCTCGGCGCCACGCCGGCGGCGTGCGTCGCCGGCGACGACGACCTCGTGAGCAGGACCGCCAGCACGACCACGACCGAGAGGAGGACGGCGCCGGCGATCGCGGCCCGCTTCACGGCGGGGCCTGCGACCGGAGGTGTCGACACCGTCGTGGACATCATCCCTTCGCGGTGGTCGTGGTGTTCGATTGCGCGCCGCCGCCCGCCGGCGCCTGGCCGGGCGCGGTCGTCTCGCTCTTCACGATCGTGATCGCGCCCCAGTACTGGTCGGGGTTCGAGTCGCTCTGGAAGTAGTAGGTGCCGTTGCCGTTGCTCGGCGTGGTCCAGCTGACCTTGCCGTCCTTGCCGGGCTCGACCGTCTCGCCCGTGGCGAGCGCGGTGCCGCCCTTGTGGTTGTAGATCGAGAAGTTCTGCGGCTGGTCGCTGTCGTTGCGGAGGTGGATCACCGCGGGCGTGCCCGCCGGCAGGGCGAGCTGGTTGGTGTTGAAGCCGTTCGCCCTGGCGATGATCGGGATCTCGACGTTGCTGCCCGCCTCGGACGCGTGGGCCCGCTCGCCCTTCACCGCCCCGGCGACGCCGGCGCCGACCACGAGCACGCCCGTCAGCACCGCGAGCGTCGCGAGCGCCTGGCGGCCGATGTTCTCCATGGTCGACAGCAGGAAGGCCACGCCGAGGATGGCGAAGGCGATCACGATGGCGATGAGCGGGGCGAAGTCCTTGCTGAGCGACAGCAGCAGGCGGGAGATGGCGATGCCGAGGATCAGCACGCACACGGCGACGGTGC
>DATAKR010000139.1:0-26112 GCA_036261495.1 Acidimicrobiales bacterium
GCCGGCCTGGACCTGCCCCGACTGCGGCCGCCGGTTCGCGCGGGCCAGCCAGTCACACGAGTGCGCTCCCGCGATGACCCTCGAGGAGTACTTCTCGACCGGCCCGCCACATGAACGGCCCGTGTTCGACGCCGTCATGCAGCACCTCGCCACGGTGGGGCCGGTGCACGTCGAGCCGGTGTCGGTGGGGATCTTCCTGAAGCGCTCGCGGACGTTCGCGGAGCTGCGGCCGATGCAGCGGTGGGTGGCGCTGTCGTTCTCACTCCGCCGGCGCGTCAGCCATCCGACGATCACCCGGAAGGTGATGGAGTGGAGTGGCCGCTACTACCACGTGGCCAACATCCGCGAGGCGGGCGACGTCGACGACCGCATCCGGGGGTGGCTCACCGAGGCCTACCTCGACTCGCCCGAGTGAGCCGCCGGCGGTCGGGTCGGACCGCCGGCCGTCAGCCGTCAGTCGCCGGCGGTGTAGATCCGCGTCACCACGTCGTCGATGTCGGGCTCCTCGACGGTGAGGTCGCGGATGCGAGCCTGGCGCACGACCGCGTCGATCACCTCCGAGGCGGTGGTGTCGGCCCGGCCGAAGCGGAGCCACTGCCGCGGCCCGTCGACCTTCACCACCTCGGCGAGCGGGACCGAAAGAGGTGGCGCCGCCTCCTCGAGGTCGACGACGACGGTGCGATGGCTCCCGAAGGTGTCCTTGATGCTCTCGACGGTGCCGTCGGCGATCACGCGGCCCCGATCGATCACGACGAGCCGCGAGCACAGCCGTTCGACGTCGGTGAGGTCGTGGCTCGTGAGGATGATCGTGACGCCGCGATCGCGGTTGACCCCGGCGAGGAACTCGCGCACCCGGGCCTTGCTCACGACGTCGAGTCCGATGGTGGGCTCATCGAGGTAGAGGATCCGGGGATCGTGCAGGAGCGCCGCGCAGAGGTCGCCCCGCATCCGCTGCCCGAGGGAGAGCTGGCGCACCGGCGTGTCGAGGAACGGCCCCATGTCGAGCATCTCGACGAACGCGTCGAGGCGACCGCGGTGGTCGGCGGCCGGCACCCGGTAGACGTGCCGGAGGAGGTCGAAGGAGTCCCGGAGCGGGAGGTCCCACCAGAGCTGGGTGCGCTGGCCGAAGACGACCCCGATCCGCCGAGCCAGGTCGACGCGGCGGCGCTGCGGGTCGACGCCGGCGACGCGGAGCGAGCCGGATGTCGGCACGAGGATTCCCGTGAGCATCTTCACCGTCGTCGACTTGCCCGCGCCGTTGGGCCCGATGTAGCCGAGCAGCTCGCCGTCCGCGACCGAGAGCGTGAGGTGCGACACGGCTTCGATCTCGGTGCGCACCCGCCGCACGCGGCCGTTGCGGCGGTACACCACGAACGACTTCGTGACGTCGTCGAGCTCGATGATGGCGGTGTGCGGTGACGTCATCTCGTCAGCTCCCGGTGCTTCGATAGCGGCGGATCCCGGTCCGCCACAGGAGGCGAGCCGGGACGAGCAGCAGGGCGGCCACCGCCGGCGCGGCGAACGAGAGCCACGCCGGCAGGCCGATCGAGTCGTTCTTGTCGAGGATCCAGAGGCTGGGCAGGTACGCGACGAACGCGATCGGAACGACACCGATCGCGAGGCGGCGGAGCCACGGGCCGAACACGTCGAGCGGGTACTGCGACATGTAGTTGCCGCCGTAGGTGAAGGAGTTGGCGACCTCCTGCGTGTCGACGGTCCAGAACGCGATCGACGACGTGATCACCCAGATCTCCGAGAAGATCACGCTTCCGGTGAGGACGGTCGCGGCGGTCGCGAGCAGCCGGCCCGGCGTCCACGCCCCGTGCACCGCCACCATCGCCCCCACGAGGATCGCGCCGGATTGGACCAGCTTGCCGGCGCGGCGGAAGGCGAACTCGTCGGCACAGATCTGCAGGAGCGGCCCGACCGGCCGGACGAGGAAGCGGTCGAACGTGCCCTGCTTGACATGGCGGGCGACGTACTCGACCTGGCTGACGAAGGTGTCGCCGAGCGCGAAGGCGACGCCGGCGACGCCGTAGAGGAAGGCCACCTCGGCGAGCGACCAGCCGGCGAGCCGCGGGATGTTGGAGAAGATCACCGCGATCGCGAGGAAGTCGAGCAGCGTCACCAGCGTCACGCTCAGGGTGAAGAGCACGAAGGAGGTGCGGTACTGCCAGTCGGAGCGCACCCGCGCTCGCACGAGGTGCACGTACACGCTCGCCGCGCCGCCCCGTCCGTCAGCCACCCTGCACCACGACCTTCCGCGTCGCCGCGGCGAGCACGACCCGACCGGCGAGGAGGAGGACGGCGAGCCACGCCGTCTGCTGGGCCACCACGCCGAGGACCGCACCACCGCGGTGCTGGCCGAGGAACACCTCGATGGGGAGCTGCACGTACGACGCCCAGGGGAGGGCGCGGGCGAGCGGGCGGATCCCGTCGGGGAAGAGGTTGAGCGGCAGGATGAACCCCGAGAAGAACAAGGCGATGACGCTCGCCAGCTGCGTCGGTCCCCGCTCGTCGAGCAGCCAGAAGGTCGAGAGGCTCACCACGAACCGGAACGCGAAGCTGACGGCGACGCCGATGGTGGTGCAGAGAGCGAACGCCGCCCACACCGCGGGGTCGGTGGGGACGCGGAGGTGGAAGGCCAGCCCGCCGACGAGGAAGGGCGGCAGCCCGCGGGCGAGCGCCTGGAACCCGGCTCGACCCATGTCGTTGGCGAGCCAGTACCGCTGGAGGTCGACGGGCCGGTAGAGATCGCTCACGACGTCGCCGGTCCGGATCCGCTCGCTCAGCTCGAGCGCACCGAAGGCTCCCATCATGGCGAGGAACCCCTGCGACGCGAACGCGTACGTGACCGCGGCGGACGCGTCGAGCCCGTGGATCGCGGGTCGGGTGCGGAAGATCGCGAGGAGGATGTAGGCCTGGATGAACCCGAAGACGCTGTTGGTGAAGACCCCGGCGAACGTGGCGGCCCGGTAGGTCGAGTAGCGCCGGAACGACCGGCGGGCCACCTCCCAGTAGAGCCGCATGATCCCTCCCCGGACGCGCGACGACGCCCCGGCCGGCGGACGGCGGGGGTGTCAGGGAGCGGAGATGCTACGCCTACGGGTCGAGGTCGTGCTCGACGAGGCCGGCGAAGGCGGCGGCGGCCGCCGACGTGAGCGGCCCGGGCGCGGATGGCAGGGCCCGTCCGTCGACGGCGCGGATCGGCTGGACCTCGCGCGTGGTCGAGGTGAGGAAGGCCTCGTCGGCGCCGGCCAGGGCGCCCACCGGCACGTCGTCCTCGGAGGCGCCCGTGAGCTCGAGGAGGAGGGCGCGGGTGACGCCGGCGAGGCAGCCGGCCGACAGCGGCGGGGTGATCAACCGCCCGTCGCGCGCGAGGAACACGTTCGTGCCGGTGCCCTCGCACAGGTTGGCGACGGTGTTGGCGAAGATCGCCTCGCCGGCGCCGCGTTCCTTGGCGTAGGAGAGCGCGACGACGTTCTCGCCGTACGAGGTCGTCTTGAGGCCGGCGAGCGCGCCGCGCTCGTTGCGCGGCCACGGCACGACCACGACGTCGGTGGTGGCGGGCCAGGGCGCGAGCGGTCCGCCGGCGACCACGACGAGCGGGCCCGACGCGCCCCGCTCGGAACCGAGCGGCGCCACGCCCCCGGTGACCGTGATGCGGATCCGGCCGGTGTCGATCGCGTTGGCGTCGACGACGGCGGCCATCGCGTCGCGAAGCATCGCCGCGTCGGGGCAGGGAAGCCCGAGGCCGGCACACGAGTGGGCGAGGCGCTCGAGGTGGCGGCGCGCCGCGAACGCGACACCTCGGTAGACCTTGAGCGTCTCGAACACGCCGTCACCGGTGAGGAGGCCGTGATCGAAGGGCGAGACCCGAGCGTCGCGCTCGTCGCAGAGCGTGCCGTCGATCCAGACTCGGCTCATTCCGGCGACACTACCGAGAGCAGGCGCCGGGCCTTGAGCTCGGTCTCGGCCCACTCGCCCTCGGGAGTGGAGTCCCAGGTGATGCCACCGCCCGTGCCGAGGTGGATCCGGCCGTCGTCGAACCAGAACGTGCGGATGCCGACGTTGAGGTCGCCCTCGGCGCAGTCGGCGTCGACCCACCCGATGGCGCCGCAGTACGGACCTCGCGAGATCGGTTCGAGCTCGTCGATCATCTCGAGCGCGGCCACCTTGGGCGCGCCGGTCACCGAGCCTGGCGGGAACGTGGCGTCGAGGAGCTCCGGCCAGCCCGCGTCCTCCCGCAGCCGGCCCCGCACCGTCGACACGAGGTGGGAGAGGCCCGGATGGCGCTCGACGCTGCACAACGCCGGCACCTCGACGCTTCCCCACTCGCAAACGCGGCCGAGGTCGTTGCGGACGAGGTCGACGATCATGACGTTCTCGGCGCGGTCCTTGGCGAGGAACCCGGTCGGCGTCGCCGCCGTGCCCTTGATGGGCTGCGACTCGACGATGCGGCCCTCCCGCCGCAGGAAGCGCTCGGGCGAGGCCGAGGCGATGTGGACGCCCTGGCTCGGCAGCCGCACGACGGCCGAATAGGGAGCGGGGTTGCCCGCGGCGAGGGCGGCGCCGAGCGAGGCGACGTCGGCGTCTCGCGGCAGCGGCGCGGAGAGCACCCGGCAGAGGTTCACCTGGTAGACGTCGCCCTCCGCGATGGCGTCGCGGATGGCGCGGACGCCGTCGCAATACGCCGTGCGATCGAGCGAGGACGTCCAGGAGCGCGCCGGCGGGCCCTTCCAGGAACGCCCGGGCCACGGGGCGGCGGCGCGGACGTGCTCGAAGCGGGCGCACACCGGCTCGCGGTCGAAGGGCAGGACCACGACCCAGAACCCTGTGGAGTCGAGCGCGGCGAGGTCGGAGGTGACGTCGACGAGGCCCGTCGCGAGCTGCCCTCCCACCACGGCCAGCGGGGTCGTCACGCGGGGAACCGTAGTGCCGGCGAACGCGGCGAGAATGGCGACATGGATCTCGACCTCACACCCGAGCAGGACGCGTTCCGTGGTGTCGTCCGTGAGTTCGCGGAGGGTGAGATCGCACCGCACGCCGATGAGTGGGATCGAACGCACACCTTCCCGGTCGACACGGTGCGGGCGATGGGCGAGCTCGGCCTCTTCGGGCTGGTGTTCCCGGAGGAGTACGGCGGCTCGGGCGCGGATCTGCTCACGCTCTGCATCGCCATCGAGGAGATCGGCCGCGTCGACGCGTCGATGGCGATCACCCTCGAGGCGGGCGTCGGCCTCGGCGCCAACCCGATCTTCCGGTTCGGCACCGAGGCGCAGAAGCAGCGCTGGCTTCCCGACCTGTGCGCCGGCCGCGCGCTCGGCGGGTTCGGTCTCACGGAACCGGATGCGGGCAGCGATGCCGGCGGCACCCGCACGCGGGCGACACTCGACGACACGGCCGGCGAGTGGGTCATCGACGGTGAGAAGGCGTTCATCACCAACTCCGGCACCGAGATCACCTCGCTCGTCACGATCACCGCCCGCACCGGCCCCGGCGAGATCTCGGCGATCATCGTCCCGTCCGGCACCGCGGGCTTCGACGTGCAGCCCCCCTACCGAAAGATGGGGTGGCACGCGTCCGACACCCACGGACTCACGTTCTCCGGCTGCCGGGTGCCGGCCGACCACCTCCTCGGCGAGCGCGGAAGCGGGTTCCGGCAGTTCCTCGCCATCCTCGACGACGGCCGCGTCGCCATCGCCGCGCTCGCGGTCGGCACGATCCAGGCCTGCCTCGAGCACAGCGTCGCCTACGCGAAGGAGCGCCAGGCGTTCGGACGGCCGATCGGTGCCAACCAGGCCGTGGCCTTCAAGTGCGCGGACCTCGCGGTGATGGCCGACACCGCCCGGTCGCTCACCTACCGCGCCGCCTGGCTGCGCGACCAGGGCCGGCCGTTCAAGCAGGCGGCGGCCACGGCGAAGCTGTACGCGACCGAGGCCGCGGTGACCGCCACCCGCGAGGCCACGCAGGTGTTCGGGGGATACGGGTTCCTCGACGAGACGCCGGTGGCGCGGTTCTACCGCGACGCCAAGATCCTCGAGATCGGCGAGGGGACGAGTGAGATCCAGCGCCTCGTCATCTCCCGGGAGCTCGGGCTCCCCGTCACCTAGAAGGGGGCTCCGGAACACCGGGCGATCCGCGCCCGCGACATGTAGCAGCGGGAGGGCCGCTGGTAGGTTCAGGAGTCGTGGCCAGTCCCGCCGAGGAGGCGCCACCGCGACGCCACCGGCGGTGGCCGCGACGCCTCCTGATCGCCGCCAACATCCTCGTCGCCGTCTGCATCATCGGCGTCGCCGCCGGCTACGGGTATCTGCACTACCAGTTCGGGCGGATCGACAAGATCCGCTTCGGTGGCGGCGTCCTCGCCCAGGACGACAGCAGCGGGGCGCCGATGAACGTACTGCTCGTCGGCTCCGACTCGCGGTCCGATCTGACACCCGAAGAGGCCAAGAACTACGGCAGCGCCAGCCAGGTCGGCGGCCAGCGGAGCGACACCATCATCGTCCTGCGGATCGATCCGAAGAACGAGAAGGCCGCCATGCTGTCGATCCCTCGCGACCTCTGGGTGCAGCTCGCGAACGGGAAGGGCAACGGGCGCATCAACAGCGCGTTCGACAACGGCGCGCCTTCGCTCGTGCAGACGATCGGCCAGAACCTGGGGATCGACATCAACCACTACGTGCAGGTCGACTTCGACGGCTTCAAGGGCATCGTGGAGGCCCTCGGCGGCGTGCAGATCTACAGCCCGGCGAAGGCGCGCGACAAGGTCACGGGCCTCAACATCCCGAACCCCGGTTGCGTCACCCTCGACGGCGATCAGGCGCTGGCGTTCGTGCGCAGCCGGCACTACGAGTACCAGGAGAACGGTCGCTGGAAGACCGATCCGACCGGCGACCTCGGGCGCATCCAGCGCCAGCAGGACTTCATCCGCCGGGTCCTGAAGAAGGCGAACTCGAAGGCGAAGGGCCTCGACGTGCTCGCCCTCAACAAGATGGTCAACACGGGGATCCACTACGTGAAGTTCGACGACGCGCTCACGACGAAGGATCTGACGTCGCTCGCCAAGCGGTTCAAGTCGCTCGACCCCGAGGCCGTGCAGATGTACACGCTGCCGACGGTGCCGGCGAACATCGGAGGCGCGGCCGTCCTGCGCCTGAAGCAGCCCGACGCGCAGCAGGTGATCGACCAGTTCCTCGAGAAGGCACCGGCGCCGGCCGCGGCCAGCCAGAACCAGGAGAAGCCGCCCGCCGACCTCTCCACCAGCTCGGTCCGGGTGCGCGTGCTCAACGGGTCGGGCGCCGAGGGCCAGGCGCGCTCGGTGTCGAGCGACCTGTCGAACCTCGGGTTCAACATCGCCGGCATCGGCGAAGCATCCTCGTTCACCTACGACGCCACCGAGATCCGGTACGGGCGCGGCCAGCGCGACAAGGCGCTGCTGGTGCAGACCAAGGTCAAGGGCGACACGAAGCTGGTCGAGGACACCACCCTGCGCTCGGTCGACGTCGTCGTCATCACCGGGAGCAAGTTCGGCGGCGTCGAGGGGGGCACGCCCACGTCGACGACGGCCGCGCCGGCACCGAGTGGCAAGGCGACGACGACGACGGCCGCGCCGCAGCCGTCGGGTCCGCAGTGCTAGGGAGGCGGCCACCCGGCCGGCAGTGCTAGGGATGGCGCGATGAAGGGGATCATCCTCGCCGGCGGCAGCGGCACCCGGCTCCATCCCGTGACGCGCGGCGTGTCGAAGCAGCTCCTGCCCGTCTACGACAAGCCGATGATCTACTACCCGCTCGCCGTGCTGATGCTCGCCGGCATCCGCGACGTGCTGGTGATCTCGACGCCGCACGACCTCCCGTTCTTCGAGCGCCTCCTGGGCGACGGCCACGAGATCGGCCTGTCGATCTCGTATGCGGTGCAGCCCGCGCCGAACGGGCTCGCGGAGGCGTTCGTGATCGGCGCCGGCCACGTCGGCGCCGACTCGGCGTGCCTCGTGCTCGGCGACAACATCTTCCACGGGCACGGCCTCCAGGACCTGCTCGGCGAGGCCGCGGCGATCGAGCGTGGCTGCAACCTGTTCGGCTACACGGTGAAGGACCCGGAGCGCTACGGCGTGGCCGAGGTCGACGGCGACGGGCGGATCCTGTCGATCGAGGAGAAGCCCGAGAAGCCGCGATCGAACCTCGCCATCACCGGCCTGTACTTCTACGACAACGACGTGGTCGAGATCGCGAAGTCGCTGGCCCCGTCGGCGCGGGGTGAGCTCGAGATCACCGACGTCAACAACCGCTACGTCGAGCAGGGCACGGCGCGGCTGACCGTGATGGGGCGGGGCATGGCCTGGCTCGACACGGGCACCCACGACAGCTTGCTGGAGGCGTCGACGTTCGTTCAGGTCCTCGAGCACCGTCAAGGGGAGCAGATCGCCTGCATCGAGGAGATCGCCTGGCGGATGGGCTACATCGACACCGAGCAGCTGGTCGTGCTCGGCGAGACCCTCGCCAAGTCGGGGTACGGGCAGTACATCCTCCGCCTCGCCGCGGACGGCTGACCCGCGGCCGGGTCGGGGCTCGGCGGCGGTGTCCCCTAGCCTGGACGCCTCGTGAAGATCTTCGTCACCGGCGGGGCCGGCTTCATCGGCTCCAACTACGTCCGCTACGTCCTGCACCACACCGACGACGAGGTCACGGTGTACGACGCGCTGACGTACGCCGGAAACCTCTCGACACTCCGCGACGTCGACGATGACCCGCGGTACCGGTTCGTCAAGGGCAACATCTGCGATCCCGGCACGCTCGAGGAGGCGATGGCGGGCCACGACGCCGTCGTCCACTTCGCGGCGGAGAGCCACGTCGACCGCTCCATCGCCGGTCCGGACGACTTCATCAACACCAACTGCTTCGGCACCAACGTCGTGATGGACACGGCGCGACGCCTCGAGATCGGGCGCGTCATCCACATCGGCACCGACGAGGTGTACGGCTCGGTCGAGGTGGGATCGTCGAAGGAGACCGACCCGCTGGAGCCCCGGTCGCCGTACTCGGCGTCGAAGGCCGGCTCCGACCTGATCGCCCTGTCGTACCACCACACCTACGGGTTGCCGGTCACGGTGACCCGGTGCACCAACAACTTCGGTCCGTACCAGTACCCGGAGAAGGCGATCCCGCTCTTCACCACCAACCTGCTCGACGGGAAGAAGCTGCCGCTCTACGGCGACGGCCTGAACCAGCGCGACTGGCTCTACGTCGACGACCACTGCGCCGGCGTGCACCTCGTGCTCGGCGCCGGTGCGGTGGGGGAGATCTACAACATCGGCGCCGGCAACGAGACGCCCAACCGCGTGCTCGTCGACAAGCTGCTCGCGCTGCTCGGCTGCGGCGAGGAGATGGTCGAGTACGTCGACGACCGCCTCGGTCACGACCGGCGCTACTCGGTCGACATCTCGAAGATCACCGGCCTCGGGTGGCGCAAGCAGCGCACGCTCGACGAGGCGCTCGAAGAGACGGTGAAGTGGTACCGCGACAACCGGTGGTGGTGGGAACCGCTGAAGGCCGGCGCGTAGCGGTGCGCGTCCTCGTCACCGGAGCGGGTGGGCAGCTCGGCCGCGACGTCGTCGACGCGTTCGACGGTCACGAACTCGTCGCGTGCACGCGAGCGGAGCTCGACCTGTCCGACCGCGACTCGGTGATGCAGGCGATCTGCTCGACCGAGCCCGACGCCGTCGTGCATGCCGGCGCCTACACCGCGGTCGATGCCGCCGAGTCCGACTGCGACGGCGCCTTCCGGGTGAACGCGCTCGGCACGCGTTGGGTGGCCCAGGCCGCCCGGATCGTCGGCGCGCAGGTCTGCTACCTCTCGACCGACTACGTGTTCGACGGCACCTCGCCCGACCCGTACGACGAGTGGGCGGCCACGAACCCGCAGTCGGTCTACGGGCGGTCGAAGCTCGGCGGCGAGCACGAGCTCGACCCGGGGTCGATCATCGTGCGCACCTCGTGGGTGTGCGGCGCCCACGGCGCCAACTTCGTGCGGACGATGCTCAGGCTGGCGGCCGAGCGCGACGAGCTGCGGGTCGTCGCCGACCAGCGGGGATGCCCGACCTTCACGGCCGACCTCGCCGGCGCCATCCGCCGCCTCGTCGTGGCCCGCCAGTCGGGAACGTTCCACGTCACGAACCAGGGCCCGACCACCTGGTTCGACTTCGCGCGCGAGATCCTGCGCCTCGGCGGGTTCTCCCCGGAGAAGATCGGGCCGACGACGACGGCCGACTACGGCGCGCCCGCGCCGCGTCCGGCCAACTCGGTGCTCGACAACGCGGCGTTGCGGTTGGCGGGCCTCCCGCTGCTGCCGCCGTGGCAGGAATCACTCGAACGCCTCGTCAAGGAGATCGCTGGCTGATGGCCGACATCGCCGTCATCGGCACCGGGTACGTGGGGCTCACGACCGGCGCCTACCTGGCCCACCTCGGTCATCAGGTCGTGTGCGCCGACGTCGTCCCCGAGAAGGTCGACGCGCTCAACCGGGGCGATGTCCCCATCCTCGAGGATGGCCTGGACGAGCTCGTGCGCGAGGGCCTCGACGGCGCCCGACTCTCGTTCGTGCTCGGCGCGGCGCGGGCCGTGGAGGCGGCCGAGGCCGAGTTCGTGTTCCTGTGCGTACCGACGCCGCAGGGCGACGACGGCAGCGCCGACCTCAGCTACATCGAGGCCGCGGCGCGCGACATCGGCCCGGTGCTCCGCTCGCGCTCGATCGTGATCAACAAGTCGACGGTGCCGGTCGGCTCCACCCTCGTGGTCGAGCGCGCCCTGGGGCGCGGCGATGTCGCCGTCGTGTCGAACCCGGAGTTCCTCCGCGAGGGCTCTGCGGTGTTCGACTGCCTCAACCCCGACCGCATCGTGATCGGCAGCGAGGACCAGGCGGCCGCCATCCGGGTGGCGTCGCTGTTCTCCGAGATCAAGGCGCCGGTCATCGTCACCGACCCGGCGTCGGCCGAGACGATCAAGTACGCGTCGAACGCCTTCCTCGCGACCAAGGTGTCGTTCGTCAACGCCGTCGCCAACCTCTGCGAGGCCGTCGGCGCCGACGTGCGCGACGTGATCGTCGGCATGGGCTACGACCGGCGGATCGGCTTCGAGTTCCTGAAGCCCGGCCCCGGGTGGGGCGGCAGCTGCTTCCCCAAGGACACGCGCGCCTTGGTGCGAATCGCGGAGGACAACGGCTACGACTTCTCGCTCCTCAAGGGCGTGATCGACGTCAACGACGAGCAGTTCGAGCGGGTGGTCGACAAGATCGAGCGGGCGGTCGGCGGGTCGCTCGTGGGCGCCCGGGTGGCGGTGTGGGGGCTCACGTTCAAGGCGCGCACCGACGACACGCGCCAGTCGCCCTCGATCGAGATCATCACGCGGCTCAAGGAGCGCGGCGCGGCGGTGCACGCCTACGACCCGGCCGCCAAGGACACGCCGCCCGGCGTCGACCGGGCCGCCGACCCCTACGCCGCGTGCGAGGGCGCCGATGTGCTCGCCGTGCTCACCGAGTGGGACGAGCTGCGGTGGGTCGACTTCGAGAAGGTCGCCGGCGTGATGACCTCGTCGAAGATCGTCGACGCCCGCAACCTGCTCGACCCAGCCTCCGTCCGCCGCAAGGGCTTCGTGTACGAAGGCCTGGGCCGGCCGTGATCGACCGGGCCGGACGGAGCGGGCGCACCCCGGTCGGCGGCGCGGAGGCGGCCGCGTGAGCCGCGTCGTCGTCACCGGTGGGGCCGGCTTCCTCGGCTCCCATCTCTGCCGCGCCCTGCTGGCACGGGGTGACGAGGTCGTCGCCATCGACAACCTGATCACCGGCGCGCTCCGCAACATCGACGATCTCTTCGGCCACCCCGGGTTCACCTTCCAGCACCACGACGTGAGCAACTTCGTGCACGTACCGGGTCGCGTCGACGCCGTCATGCACCTGGCGTCGCCGGCGTCGCCCGCCGACTTCGAGCGCATCCCTATCCAGATCCTGAAGGTCGGCAGCCGCGGCACGCACCACACCCTGGGCCTCGCCAAGGACAAGGGCGCCCGCTACTTCCTCGCCTCGACGAGCGAGGTCTACGGCGACCCCTTGGTGCATCCCCAGCCCGAGACCTACTGGGGCAACGTCAACCCCATCGGCCCGCGGGGCGTCTACGACGAGGCCAAGCGGTTCGCCGAGTCGATGACGATGGCGTACCACCGGTACCACGGCGTCGACGTCCGGATCGTTCGCATCTTCAACTCGATCCTTGGCGACGAGCAGGTGCTCTACGACGACGGCGTCACACTGCGGCGCGAGACGATCGCCGAGGTGGCAGACCGAGTCGGCGTGAACGTCGACCTTCGGGATGTCGCCGTCCCGGCCTTCGGCCCCGACGGCGCGGTCGCGCCTGCGTCGGCGACGGCCCTTGTCGGCCATCCGCCCGCGGGACGTTGCTTTCTCGTGCGGACCAGGTACGGGCGATCAGTGCGCGTCACCGGTGACCACAGTGTCTTCGTCGAAGGCGCGAACGGTGCACCGGCCCCCAAGCCCGTGAGCGATCTCGAGCCGGGCGAGCACATCGCGATCCATCGCAAGGTCGGCGTGCCCGAGCGGGACCGAGAGCGGATCTCGGTCGTGGCGGCGCTCGACGCCGAAGGGGTCGACCCATGGGATGTCCTCGTGCTCGCGCCCGGTCTCGGCGAGGTCGCGTGGGAGCGGCGCTTCGAGCTGTTCGGGGTGATCGACGCCTGGCGCCCCCGCACGGGCAAGGTCTGGCGGAACCAGGTGTGGGCGGTCATCCGAAGCTGCCGGGAGCGCGACGCCATCCCCCTCGCCGCCATGCGAAAGCTGGGGATCTCCATTCCGGATGGCGCACAGCTGAGGCCACGCACGTCGGGGCGCGCGGCACGACTACCGGCCGAGGTGACGGTCACGGATGAGCTGCTGTGGTTCCTCGGCGTACTCGTAGCCGAAGGCTGTCGGCACGACCATCCGCCGAAGAGCTCGTTCGTGACCATCTGCTGCGATGACGATGTCCTCGACCGGTGCTCCGGTGTCATCCAGCGCGCCTTCGGCCTCCATGTCGTCCGCGTCCGCGCCTCGGCCCACCGCGCCGGCGCCATCTTCGTCCACTCCACCCATCTGGTGCGCCTGCTCGACCATCTCGGGTTCAATCCGGTCCGCCGCATCCCCGGCTGGGTGCTGGGGCTGCCCTTGCACCGCCTGAAGTGGTTCATCGAGGGCTACCGCGAGGGCGACGGCGTGCACTCGGGCAAGAAGCTCGATGCAGGAGTCCGGCACGAGTGGTCGACGGTGTCGGGCGACCTGAAGGACGACCTCGTCGTCGCCTTCGCCCGGTTTGGTCTGCTTCCGTCGGTTGGCCGATACGAGAGGACCCTTCGCCACAAGACGGGCGATCGCCGCTACCCCTTCTGGAGGCTCACGCTCTGCAACGTGTCGCCGTGGAGTCCCCTCGACTGGGATGCCGGTGTCACGCAGCAGATCAACGCGCGGTCGTGGGGAGATCTCGTGTGGGCGAAGGTGACCGCCATCGAGGAGATCGAACCGACGCCGCTCGTGTACGACTTCTGTGTCCCGGGGCGCGAGAACTTCTGGGCGGGCGGGGTCGCGTGCCACAACACGTTCGGGCCGGCGATGCGCCCCGACGACGGGCGAGCGGTGTCGAACTTCCTCGTCCAGGCGATCCAGGGCAAGCCCATCACCGTCTACGGCGACGGCCTCCAGACGAGGTCGTTCACCTACGTCGACGACGAGATCCGCGGGTTCCTCGCGCTCCTCGACAGCGACCACGTCGGTCCCGTCAACATCGGCAACCCGAACGAGTACACCATCCAGCAGCTCGCCGAGCTGGCCATCGAGGTCACGGGGTCGACGTCGGAGGTCGTCTACGAGCCGCTGCCCGTCGACGATCCGACCCAGCGCAAGCCCGACATCACCCTCGCCCGGTCGATCCTCGGATGGGCGCCCACGGTCGAGCTGCGCGAGGGGCTGGAGCGGACCGCGGCCTACTTCCGCGAGGTGCTGTGACAGGTCCGGCCCCGGCGTCGATGATGAGCCCATGACCGACCGGGTCAGCGCCGTCATCGTCAACTACAACGCCCGGGAGCACCTGCTCGGTTGCATCGCCAGCCTTCGCGCCGCCGGGGTCCACGACATCGTCGTCGCCGACAACGCGAGCGTCGACGGCTCGGAGGCGGCCGTGCGGAAGGCCGACCCGGCGGTCACCTACGTGCAGACCGGCGCCAACCTCGGCTACGGGTCGGGCGCAAACCGAGGCGCCGCCCGCGCCGCCGCCGGCACCGACTACCTCCTCGTGACGAACCCCGACGTCGTGGTCGACCCCGCCGCGGTGAAGGCGCTCGAGGCCACCCTCGACGCCCGGCCGGAGCTCGGCCTCGTCGGGCCTCGCATCGACCAGCCCGACGGCGAGGTGTACCCGTCGGCGAGGGTCTTCCCGAAGCTCGGCGACGCGGTGGGCCACGCCTTCCTGGGGCTGGTGTGGCCCGGCAACCGGTTCACCCGGCGGTACCGCATGCTCGACCGCGACGTGACCCAACCCGCCGACGTCGACTGGATCTCAGGGTCGTGCTTCCTCGCCCGGCGCGCCGCATGGGACCAGCTCTCGGGGTTCGACGAGGGCTACTTCATGTTCGGTGAGGACGTCGACCTGTGCTGGCGGGCATGGCGAGCAGGCTGGTCGGTCGCCTTCGAGCCGGGCGCCACGGTGGTGCACATCGAGGGCGTCTCGCGTGACCGGCACCCCTACCGGATGATCCTCGAGCACCACAAGGGCGTCCTGCGATTCGCGGCCAAGACGACCACGGGGCCGACGCGGGCGCTGCTGCCGGTGATGGCGGCCGGGTTGGCCGTGCGCACGGTGATGGCGTGGACGCACCGGTTCGTCGACGGGCGGCGTTCCAAAGCTCGGGCCCGGGTCCGGTAGTTTTCCTCCGTCATGGGTCGAGCGTCGTCCACGAAGAAGGTCGCCCGCGCCGCCGGTACCGGCGGTGGCCGGACGAAGGGCGGGCAGCGCCCGTGGGTGTGGTGGGGGGCCATGGCCCTCGTCGTGGTGCTGGGCTTCTACCTCATCTGGTTGAGCCGGAGCGAGAACCGCACGCACGCCGTCGCCAACGTCGACAAGACGCCACCGCAGATCGGCGACCACTGGCACGCCGCCTACGGCGTCTACCTCTGCGACGCCTTCGCCGAGCCGATCAAGGACACCACCGATCCTCACGGGATCCACACCCACGGCGACGGGGTGATCCACGTCCACCCCGCCGACACCACGGCGACGGGCAAGAACGCCAACCTCGGGAAGTTCGCCGATGCGGTGAAGATGACCCTCACCGACACCGAGATCAAGATGCCCGGCGGCAAGGCCTACAAGGAGGGCGACACCAAGTGCGGTGACAAGCCCGGCATCGTCCAGGTGAAGGTCAACGACACGCAGCTCGTCACCACCGACGTCCGTGGCATCCGCCTGAAGGATGGCGACCTCCTCACGATCGCCTTCGCGCCGGAGGGCGCGACGCTCCCGGTCACCCCCTCGGCACCGAACCTCTCGAAGCTCGAGGACGTGACGACGACGACCGCGCCCGGCGCCACCACCACGACGGGCGCGGGCGAGACCACCACCACCACTGCACCCGACACCACCACGACGGCCCCGGCGACGACCACCACCGCCAAGAAGTGAGAGCCGTCGTCCTCGTCGGCGGCCAGGGCACGAGGCTGCGGCCGCTCACGCTCTCGATCCCGAAGCCGATGCTGCCCATCGCCGAGGTCCCGATCATCGAGCGCGTGGTGGCCCACCTCGCCCGCCACGACATCGACGAGGTCGTGCTCTCGCTCGGCTACCGGCCCGACGGCTTCCTCACCGCGTATCCCGAGAACACGTGCGCGGGCGTGCGGCTGACCTATGCGGTCGAGCCGGAACCGCTCGACACCGCCGGCGGCATCGCGTTCGCGGCCCGCCATGCGGGCATCGACGACACGTTCGTGGTCGTCAACGGCGACGTGCTCACCGACCTCGACCTGAGCGCGTTGGTCGCGTTCCACCGGGAACGGTCGGCCACCGCGTCGATCGCGCTCACGCCCGTCGACGACCCGTCGCACTTCGGGGTGGTCCCCACCGACGCCGACGGCCGCGTCGTCGCGTTCATCGAGAAGCCTCCGCGCGACGAAGCGCCGACCAACCACATCAACGCCGGCTTCTACGTGTTCGAGCCCGAGGTGATCGATCGGGTTCCGGTCGACGGCCGGCTGCACCTCGAGAGCAAGGTGTTCCCGCCCCTGGCCGACGAGGGCCGGCTCTATGCCCTGGCCTTCGACGACTACTGGACCGACACCGGGACGCCCGCGCTCTACCTCGCCGCCAACCTCGACTACCTCGCCGGCCGGCGGGGCACGCCGCCCGTCGAGGGGGCCAAGCGCCACGACGATTCGTGGTGGACGCTCGGCGCGCCGGTGGTCGACGGCGTCGCCGACAGGGATGCGCTCGTGGCCGACGCCGCGTTCATCGGATCGGGTGCGACGGTGTCGGCGTCGGTGATCGGCACCGGCGCTCGGGTGGAGAGCGGCGCGGCCGTCCGCCGATCGGTGCTGCTGCCGGGCGCGGTCGTCCACGCCGACGCGATCGTGGAGGACTCGATCCTCGGCGCCGGCGCCATCGTCGGGCGGGGCGCCACCGTGCGCGGCCTCACCGTGGTGGAGGGCGGGGCCACGGTCGACGCGGGCACGCTGGCCGACGGCGAGCGGGTCGCGGTGCCCGCGTGAAGGCCATCGTCACGGGCGGCGCCGGCTTCATCGGCTCGACCCTGGTCGATCGCCTGCTGGCCGAGGGCCACGCGGTCGACGTGATCGACGACCTGTCGACCGGCGCCCTGGCCAACCTCGCGGACGCGCGGTCGAACCCCGACCACGACTTCCGGTTCCACCAGATCGATCTCCGCTCCCCGGAGGTGGTCGACCTCATCGAGCGCCGGCAGCCCGAGGTGGTCTTCCACCTCGCCGCCCAGATGGACGTCCGCGTGTCGGTCGCCCAGCCGGTCTTCGACGCGCAGGTCAACGTCGTGGGCAGCCTCAACGTGCTCGAGGGCGCTCGGCGCGCCGGGGCCCGCAAGGTCGTGTTCGCGTCGAGCGGCGGAACGATCTACGGCGACGTGGCCGAGGCCGACCTGCCCGTCGACGAGACCCACAGCCAGCACCCCGTGTCGCCCTACGGTGTGGCCAAGAAGGCGGTCACCGACTACCTGTTCGCCTACCGCCAGCTGCACGACATCGAGTTCACCTCGCTGGCGCTCGCCAACATCTACGGCCCCCGCCAGAACCCCCACGGCGAGGCCGGCGTCGTCGCCATCTTCACCCGCCGGCTGCTGACCGGCGAGCGGTGCACGATCTTCGGCGCCGGCGACAAGACCCGCGACTACACCTTCGTCGACGACGTCGTCGACGCCTTCGCCCGGGCCGCCGACCGGGCCGACGGGCTGCTCCTCAACATCGGCACCGGCCGCGAGACGAGCGACCGCCAGCTCTACGACGCCGTCGCGGCCGCCGCGGGTGTCAAGGAGCAGCCCACCTACGCGCCCGACCGCCCCGGCGACCTGCGCCGGTCGTGCCTCGATCCCGGCCGCGCCGGCGTGCATCTCGGCTGGGAGCCGTGGACCCTGCTCGACGCCGGCGTGCGCGCCACCGTCGACTGGTTCCACGCGAACCCGCAGCGCTAGCCCCACGCCGCGGCCGCGTGCTCGCCGCGCCGCTGGCCGCGCCGTGTCGGCCGCGACGGTGGGCGTGTGGTACCCAGGTGCTGCGGCCGGACGCGTGCTCGTACGGCGCACGATCGCAGCGCGGCACAACGGCGAAGGAGGCGGCCATGCGGGTGGAGTCGAGGGTGATGTCGATCTCGTGGATCCCCTCGGAGGCGATCCGGGGGATGACGAAGATGCCGTTCGAGGCGGGCGTCGCGCACTACGACGATCCGCCGCCCGACGTGATCGAGAGCGACGAGGCGCTCGAGGAGCTGCGGGTGGCCGACCGCTTCCGCTTCGCCAACGTGCTCACGGCCTGGGCCGACATCGACGACGGCGCGATCACGTCGTACGGGATGGGCGGCGGTGGCCGCATCGGCTCGACCACGCTCAAGGTGGGGCGCAAGGTCACCTTCCAGGCCGGCGCCATGGACGACATCGAGCACGAGCCCGAGCTCGGTGAGGGCTGGGTGAGGTTTCGGCGCACCGCCGGCGGGAGCACCGGCGCTCCCGCGCCCCGCCACGTCAACCATCCACCGTTCGTGCAGCTCCGGGCGCCGATCGCGTGGACGACGGTGTCGCTCACGATCCACGCCGACGGCCGCACGGAGGCCGCGCTCGAGGGGGCGAGCCCGTTCCCGCGGCACTGGGTGTACGGCCCCGACGGCCGGCTCCAGCAGAAGTCGGGCCTCATCGACTTCAAGGAGTGGTACCGCAACGCGTTCGGCAAGCACACCCCGTGGGGGGCCGAGGAGTCGCCGGCGCTCGTCGCCGCGGTGGAGACCGCGCTCGAGCGCGAGCTGTCGCTGCTCATGATGCGCGGCCAGGCGAAGCCCGACATCCGCAAGCTCAGGGAAGGGTCGGTCCTGACCCAGGAGGGCGACGCCGGCGACGACCTCTACCTGCTGCTCGACGGGGTGGTGTCGGTGGCGGTGAACGGCGAGGTCCTCGCCGAGCTCGGACCGGGCGCGCTGGTCGGCGAACGCGCAGTGCTCGAGGGAGGAACGCGCACGGCGACGATCACCGCGGTCACGCCGTGCCGTGTGGCCTCGGCGCCGGCCGCCGCGATCGACCGCGACAAGCTCGTGGAGCTCTCCGAGGGGCATCGCCGCGAGGAGCAGCCACCCGCCTGAGGAGCCGGCCGCTCGGGGTTCAGCGGAACAGGTCTTCGTCGGGGCGGCGCACGATCTCCTCGCGCACCGACGCCTCGCGCAGCCACGAGGCGTCGACGCCGCGCACGACGGCCACGGGCACGCCGGTCGACTTCCCCATCACCAGCTCGGCCGCCGCCGCGATCTCGTCGGCGACGGCGACCTCGGTGACCTGGAGCTCACGGCCGAGGGCGTCGGTGGTGCCGCGGAGGTCGACGACGGCGGCGATGCCGGCGCAGCCGATCGCGACGTCGGTGACGCCCCGGCGCCACGTCCGCCCGAACGTGTCGGACACGATCACGCCGACTTCGACGCCGGCGCGTGCGCGCATCCCGTCGCGGATGCGGCGGGCGGAGCGGTCGGCATCGACGGGCAGCAACGCCGCGTAGCCCCGCTCCACGTTCGACAGGTCGATGCCCGCGTTGGCGCAGACGAACCCGTGCGCCGTCTCGCTGATGATCAGGTCGCCGCGGCGGCGCAGGATGCGCACCGACTCGCGCTCGACGAGCACCTTGTGCGAGAGCGGATCGTCGGCGTCGACGGGTTCGAGGCGGCCCTCGGCCTTCGACACCACCTTCTGGGTCACGACGAGGACGTCGCCGTCGCGCAGCTCGACACCCGCGGAGAGGATCACCTCGGCGAGCACGTCGCCGGGCCGGATCTCGCCGATGCCGGAGACGGGGAGCAGCTCGATGCCGTTCATGCCACCGCCTCCACGACGACCCGCGCCAGCGCGGCGGCCTCGTCAGGGCCGCGCATGATCGTGGGCGCGACGACCGGGCGCATCCCGGCCTCCTGCACGGCGCCGGCCAGGTCGCGGTCGGCTTCGTCGATCACGAGCGCCGTCGCGTAGGGCGCGTAGAGGCGGGCGACGCCGACGACCGACGACTCGTGGCCGAGCTCGGTGAGCAGGCGGTCAGCGGGCCCCTTGAGGGCCGCGCCGGCGATGATCGGCGACACCGCGACGCACGCCTCCCGGCGGGCGCGCACCGCGTCGGCCACGCCGGGCACGGCGAGGATCGGGCCGATCGACACGATCGGGTTCGAGGGGCAGATGACGACGGCGTCGCCCGACTCCAGCGCGTCGAGCACACCGGGCGCCGGAGTGGCCTCGCCGGCACCCGCGAAGCGGACGGCGGTGGCCCTCACCGAGTGCTGGCGGCCGACGAAGTACTCCTGGAAGCCGATCTCGCCCTCGCCCTCGACCTCAACTCGAGTCTCGACCCGGTCGTCGGTCATCGGGAGCAGCCGGAGGCCGAGACCCCATGCCGCGGTGATCTCGCGCGTGATCTCCGAGAGGGCGGCACCCTGTGCGTACCGCTGCGTGCGGTACAGGTGCGTGCCGAGGTCGCGGTCGCCGAGCCGGAACCAGTCGTCACCGCCGTAGCGGGCCAGCATCTCCATCGCCTGCCAGGTCTCGCCTTCGAGGCCCCACCCGCGCTCCCGGCTCACCTCTCCGGCGAGCGTGTAGGTGATCGTGTCGAGGTCGGGCGAGATGTGGAGCCCGTGGAGCACGATGTCGTCGCCGGTGTTGACGATGGCGGTGAGGTCGGCCGGGTCGGTGACGGCGACGAGCCCTTGCAGCATGCGGGCCGCGCCGACGCCCCCGGCGAGGGCGGTCAGCACGGGCGGAGGCTAGCGGGACCCGGCCGTTCCCACGGCGGGTGAGGGCCGCGGTCGGAGAATGTACGCGGTTAGTGAGGAAACGGTCACTCAAGGCGCTTCGCCACCGTGTCGAAGGGTCATCATGCGACGCTCCGTGGTGGCCGCCGCGACCCTCGCAGTGGGTCTGGTGCTCGGCCTCGTGCTCGTCCCCTTCGCCTCTCCCGCCGGCGCCTACGACGGCGGCGCCGAGCAGCAGTTCGTCGACCTCATCAACCAGTCGCGCGCCGCCAACGGGCTCGGAGCGCTCGCCGTTCGCGCCGAGATCGTGCCGGTCGCGGAGGCGTGGACGACGCACCTGATCGCCGACGGGACCCTGAGCCACAACCCGTCGCTCGCCTCGCAGATGCCCTCCGACTGGCAGCGCATCGGCGAGAACGTCGGCTACGGCAGCTCGGTCGACTCGCTGCACACCGCGTTCATGAACTCGCCCGGTCACCGCGCCAACATCCTCGGCGACTACAACCAGCTCGGCGTGGGGGTCGATCGCGACGGGTCGGGCCGCATGTGGGTGACCGTCGACTTCCTGAAGTCGCCGATGCAGACCGTCAGCGCCACGTCGGGGTCGTCGGCGCCGGCCGCCGGCGAGTGCGGCCCCAACGTCAACCCGCCGTCGGCGCCATCGTCGTCGGGCGCGACCGGCTACTACGTGCTCGGCTCGGACGGCGCGGTGTTCTCCTACGGCAACGCCGTCTACCAGGGGTCGGCGCCCGAGCTCGGCCTGCACATCGACGCCTCGTTGATGACGCTCACGCCGAGCGGCAACGGCTACTGGGTGGAAGGCGCCGACGGCGGCATCTTCTCCTTCGGTGACGCCACCTTCCACGGCTCCGTCCCCGGGCTCGGTCTTCCCGTCCGGGTCACCGCGATCGACCTCAAGCCGACACCGTCGGGTCAGGGCTACTGGATCCTCGGCGCCGACGGCGGCATCTTCTCCTTCGGCGACGCCCAGTTCTTCGGGTCGCTTCCCGGGGTCGGCGTCCGCAACCGGGCCATCCGCCTGATCCCGACGCCGTCGGGCAACGGGTACTGGATCCTCGGCGCCGACGGCGGCATCTTCTCGTTCGGCGACGCCGGCTTCTACGGGTCGGTGCCCGGTCTCGGCCTCCGCGCGACCGGCATCTCGATGGCCCGGACGATCGCGGGCGCGGGCTACTGGATCCTCGGATCCGATGGCGCCATCTTCTCCTTCGGCGACGCCGGCTTCTACGGCTCGGTGCCGGGCCTCGGCCTGTGCTCGGCGGTGCGGGGCGTGCAGATCTCCCCGTCGGTCGACGGCGCCGGCTACTACATCGTCGGTGACACCGGGCGGGTGTTCGCCTTCGGTGACGCGCCGTACCTCGGTGATCCCGCGCAGCTGGGGGTCGTCGCCCGCGACGTCGCCGCGGTGCGCCACTGACCTCTCCGGGTGAACGCGGGTGGTCCAACTCGCGGTGTTTCGCCCCGTACCCTGCGGCTGTGCCTCGCCTCCCCCGATGCGTCGCCGCGCTCGCCGGCACGCTCTCGCTGCTCGCCGGGCTCCTCGTGGCCGCCACCTTCGCGCCGGCCGCCGCCGGCGCCTACCCGAGCGCCAACGTCGACTTCGCCGGCCACGGCTGGGGCCACGGCCGAGGCATGGGCCAGTGGGGCGCCCTGGGCTACGCGGTCGACTCCGGCTGGTCGGCCGACCAGATCCTCGGCCACTACTACTCCAACACCACCGACGGGAGCCTCGACGGCAACCCGCAGATCACGGTGCAGCTCAAGAAGGAGGACGGCCTCGACACGCTCGTGCAGCAAGAGCGCGGCGAGATGACGGTGAGCGCGTCGGGACTGTCGCTCGCGTGCCAGGCCGGTGCGCCGTGTGCCTACCGCGCCCAACGGGTCGGCACCAACACGTTCCAGCTCTACGCCGCCTCCGATTGCGGCGGTGGGCCCACCGGGTGGCAGTCGGTCGCGCTCGTCCAGGGGCCGATCACGTTCAGCCCCACCGCGCCGACCGACGACCACTCGACGATGATCCAGGTCTGCGAGGCCAACCCCGCCGCCTACCGCTGGTACCGGGGCGAGATCCTCGCGGTCGACGGGCCGATCACCGTCAACCGCGTCGACATGGAGTCGTACCTGAAGGGCGTCGTCCCGCGCGAGTCGCCGGCATCGTGGGGCAGCCTGTCGAACGGCATGGCGGCGCTGCGGGCGCAGGCCGTGGCGGCGCGCTCGTACGCGTGGGCCGAGAACCGATCGACGGCCGCGAAGACCTGTGACACCACGTCGTGCCAGGTGTACGGGGGCCGTGCGGTGCAGACGACGTCGTACGTCGACCTCGAGGACAGTCGCACCAACCAGGCCATCGCCGACACCGCCGGGCACGTGCGCATGCTGAGCGGGGACGTGGCGCGCACCGAGTTCTCGGCGTCGACGGGCGGCTGGACCGCCGGCGGCACGTTCCCCGCCATCGCCGACGACGGCGACGGCATCTGCATCCAGAACGCGTGCAACGGCAACCACGACTGGACCGCCTCGATCCCGGTGTCGGCCATCGAGGCGCGGTACGGCAAAGGCACCCTGCAGCGCGTCGAGATCACCCAGCGGAACGGGTTGGGCGCCGACGGGGGCCGGGTCACGTCGATGGACCTCGTGTTCAGCGGCGGCACGGTCACGACGACCGGCGCGTCGTTCCAGTCGGCCTTCTCGGCCTCCCTGAAGTCGAACTGGTTCAGCGTCGTGCACCAGGCGTCGTTCCCGTACCACGCGGTGACCTCGACCGGCGACGTGTACGCCATCGGCGGCGCCCAGTTCCACGGGTCGATGGCCACCGTCGGCGTCCGCACCACGATCCGCGACATCGCCGAAGGGCCGGGCGGCGGCTACTGGCTGCTCGGCTACGACGGCGGCGTGTTCTCCTTCGACGTGCCCTTCTACGGGTCGATGGGCGGCCAGCACCTGAACAAGCCGGTGGTCGGGATGGAGGCATCGGCGTCGCATGGCGGCTACTGGCTGGTCGCCACCGATGGCGGCATCTTCAGCTTCGGCGACGCGCCGTTCTACGGCTCGACCGGCGACATCCGCCTGAACGCCCCGATCGTGGGGATGAAGCCCAACGGGCCCGGCACCGGTTACTGGCTGGTCGCCACCGACGGCGGCATCTTCACCTACGGCGACGCGCCGTTCCTCGGCTCGACCGGCGACATCCGGCTCAACCGCCCGATGTTCGCGATGGCGCCCACGCCGTCGGGCAACGGCTACTGGCTCGTCGCCCAGGACGGCGGCGTCTTCTGCTTCGGCGACGCCCAGTTCCTCGGCAGCCTCCCCGGCATCGGCGTGAACGAGACGGCGGTCGAGATGCTGCCCTCACCGACCGGCAACGGCTATCTCATCGTCACGTCGCAGGGCCACGTGTGGGGCTTCGGCGACGCGAGCGGCGCGGGTGGCCCCGCCGACTACGGCGCGACGGCGGCCACCGTCGGCGCCGGCGTCCCGGTGCCGTAGCCGTCGACGCCAGCGGCGGTGATGCTCACGCGCGAGGACCGCGCGCCAGCATCACCGGCGGGTGCGGGTCACCGGTCGGCGTAGGAGATCGACCGGACCTTCGCCGTGCAGCGGTACTCCTCCGGGAGGCCGGCGAACAGGACGTCGGCCGCCCCCGACCGACGCGGGAACGCGACCTCCCACTCCTGGCTCGAGCGGGCGGGTACCACCACGCTGGTCGTCGTCGATCGCGTCGCGCTCGTGCCGTCGCCTTTGCGGTGGGCTGTCGCGACGATCTCGGCGCGCACCGCCCTCCGCTCGGAGTTCTTCACCGTGCCGTAGGTGCCGAGGTGGTCGAGCCGGTACCACGCATCGCTGCCGGGCTGGCGGCTCGATGCCGCCGCGGCGTCGGCTTCGGGGGTGGTGCTGAAGAGGCAGCCGAACGTGTCGGCGTGGACCCGCGTCGGGCGCGGCCGCCAGTCGGTGACGTGCTCGACGAGCGTGAACGCGACGGCCGAGACGAGGAGGACGATGGCGGCCTTCAGGCCCCACGGCGTGTCCCTGGTCACCACGACACCTCATCGACGCACGGCCGGCAGCGCATGAGCAGCGTCGACGTTAGCGAGGCCGACCGGCGCGGTCGCAGTGGGCGCGGCCGACGCCTACCCGGCGTTTCGCAGCGCGAGGTCGACGGCGGCGCGCGTGCCACCGAGCCCGGGCTCGGCCCCGAAGTAGCCGGCATCGCCGAACGCGAAGATGCCGCCGTCGGACCCGAGCACGTAGTAGCCGTTGCCGCTCGGCGTCACCCGGATCTGCGAGGTCGGCGCCGTCCCACGCAGACCGAGGCCGGGCACGCTCCCGTAGAAGCGCACGGCCGGGCCGAACGAGAAGATCCCGCCGTCGGAGGCCTGCAGCCAGTACCCGGCGCCCGAGGGGTGCGGTGCCATCGACTGCACCGGCGCGTTGAGCCGCATGTTCCCGGTCGAGCCCCAGAAGGCGGCGTCGCCGAAGGAGAACACGCCTCCGTCCTTGGCGAGCAGCCAGTACCCGCGCCCGGTCGTCGTGGTCGACATCGACACGACCGGCGCGTTGAGCCGGATGTTGCCGGTGGAGCCGTAGAACGCGGCGTCGCCGAAGGAGAACACGCCGCCGTCGGCGGCGAGCACCCAGTAGCCCAGGCCGGTGCGAGTGGGCTCGAGCCGCACGGCGGGGGAGTTCAGCCGCATGTTCTCGGTGGATCCGTGGAACGCGGCGTCGCCGTAGGCCCCGACGTGGCCGTTCGACGACAACAGCCAGTACCCCTGCCCGCTCGGGGTCGAGGCCATCGACATCGCCGGCGCCGGCACCGCGCCGGGTCCACCGAGGAACGGCGCGTCGCCGAACGAGTACACGCCGGTGTCCTTGGCGAGGATCCAGTAGCCGCTCGTCTTCACCGTCGACCGAGCCGAGGCCACCAGGCTCGACACCGCGGTGCGCACACCCGGCAGCCGGTCGTAGAGGGCCTGCCCCGGGCACTCGGTGGCGTAGGCGTCGCGGTGGCCGATGATCGTCGGCTGCGGCCCGGTGCTCCAGGTGGTGGTGCCCATCGGGTCGATGCCGTGGCGATCGGCCTTCCACGCGAGGAGGCGCTGCAGCGCGTCGAAGGCCGCCGGCGTCGGCACCGCGCTCGTGAAGTCGCCGAGGAACGCCACGCCGACGGTGCCGGTGTTGTTGTTGAGCGTGTGCGCGCCGATCACCCCGTCGCCGGCGGAGTCCTCACCGGTCGGCACCTCCCCGGGGGCGAGGTCGCGCGAGTGGCGGCCCTCGTAGATCCTGCCGCTCGAGTCGATGAGGAAGTTGTAGCCGATGTCGTTCCAGCCGTTCACCTGCACGTGGTAGGCGTAGATCGCCCGGATCGTCGCGGAGGGGTCGGCGCCTTCGGGCCCGGCCGTGTGGTGGACCGCCATCCGCGTCTCGGGGGCGAACTCGGGGGTCCCCTGCCGGATGGACTCGTCCGCGCCCCAGTACGACCGGGGCAGGATCGTCGGCTGCGGCACGGGCTGGGGCTGGGCCGTGGTGGCGGCGGCCGCGGGTGCGGTGCTGGTGTCGGT
>DATAKR010000150.1:0-24414 GCA_036261495.1 Acidimicrobiales bacterium
CGAGGGCCGCGACCGTCATACCCGTCACGACGGCAACCACGGCCACAACCGAGCCGGCCGCCGGCGGCAGGCTGGCGGGCCAGGCCGCGGCCTTCGCCCGCCAGGCGGTGACCCGCCGGAAGACGCCACCGACGACCGGGAGGGTCACCCACGACCGCTCGCTGCCGGCGACGGCGAGGAACTCGCGCTTGAGCGCCTTGCGCGCCCGGAACAGCAGCGCCTCCACGGTGCTCATCGGGACGTCGTAGTGATCGGCGATCTGCTGGTACGACCACCCGTCGCGCTCGCGAAGCTCGAGCACCTCGCGGTGGCGTGGCGCGAGCCGCTCGACGGCCGTGCCGAGAAGCTCCAGGTCGACGGCCTCGATGACCCGCTCCTGGCCGCCTTCGGTGGTGCCGAGATCGATGTCGGCGGACGGCTCGGTGCGGGTGCGGCGCCGATGCACGTCGACGCAGAGCCGGCCGGCGATCACGGTCATCCACGGGTAGAAGCGGCGTTCCCCCTCGAAGGAGGGGAGCGCGCGCAGGGCTCGGGTGAAGGCCTCCTGGGCGATCTCCTCGGCCTCGGCGGGATCACCCACCCGTTTCAGGCAGTAGCGGGTGAGGCGCGCGAAGTAACGCCGGTACAGCGCGTCGAACGCGCCCGGGTCACCGTCCTGGAACCGTTCGACGAGCGCGCGGTCACGCGCCAGGTCGACGTCGTCTATGCGTAGCGCCACGCAGGCTCTCCGTGTCGCGAGATGTGTGGTGTGACCCCACCTCTCAGTTCGTCGGGAGCCGGGGGGTTTCCTGCTAGCAACGTCTCCCCGTGGACGTGGACGACTACGACTACGACCTGCCGGCCGGATCGATCGCGCAGGTGCCGATCGAGCCCCGCTCCGCGGCGCGCCTCCTCGACGGGCTCGATCCCGGCCAGCCGCCGCTCGATCGCACGGTCGCCGAGCTTCCCGAGCTGCTCGGGCCGGGCGACGTCGTCGTCGTCAACGAGACCAAGGTGCTCCCGGCGCGCCTGCATCTGCGGAAGCACTCCGGCGGAGCGGCCGAGGTCCTTCTGCTCGAGCCCCTCGGCGACGACCGGTGGCAGGCGCTGGTGCGGCCCGGTCGCCGCCTTCCGCCCGGGACGCCGCTGTTCGCCCCCGGCGACCACCGCCGGGTCGCGCCGGTGGTCGAGGTGGGCGACCGCCTCGACGACGGCCGCCGGGTCGTCCGGCTGCTCGGGGATCCGGAGACGCACGGAGAGACACCGCTGCCGCCCTACATCCAGACCCCGCTCACCGACGCCGGCCGCTACCAGACCGTCTACGCCCGGATCCCGGGGTCGGTGGCGGCGCCGACCGCCGGCCTCCACTTCACCTCCGAGGTCCTCGACCGCATCCGCGTCCGGGGCGCCTCGGTGCACACGGTCGATCTGGCCGTCGGCCTCGACACCTTCCGGCCCATCGCGTCCGGTCAGGTGGAGGACCACGTCATGCACACCGAGCGCTACTCGGTGCCGGAGTCCACCATGGCGGCGTGTGACGCCGCATCTCGCGTGATCGCCATCGGCACCACCTGCGTGCGGGCCCTCGAGTCGGTCGCCGCCCGCGGCGAGCTCGAGGGCCGCACCGACCTCTTCATCACGCCGGGCTTCGAGTTCCGGGTCGTCGACGTGCTGCTCACCAACTTCCACCTGCCCCGGTCGAGTCTGCTCCTCCTGCTGGCCGCGTTCTGCGGCGACCGGTGGCGCGACCTCTACGCCACCGCGCTCGAGCGGGGGTACCGGTTCCTCTCGTTCGGTGACGCCATGTTGGTCGGGCGCGGCCGGTGAGCCCGGACCTCCCGTACGCTCGCCCGATGTTCGGCCCCCGGGCGCGCGCCGCGCTCGCCCGCGCCCCGTGGCTGCACCACCAGGCGGTGGTCGCCCGGGCGGCTCTGCGTCGCACGCGGTCGGCCCTGCGGCGCGACGAGCTGGCGGCCCTCGCTCCCGACGACGCCGTCCGCCTCGTCTACGACGCCATGCTGCGCCGGCCGCCGGATCCGGGGGCGCTCGAGCAGTTCGTGCCGGCGCTCGCGGCCGGCGCCATGTCGGTGGCCGACCTGGTCGACGGCATCCGGACGTCGGAGGAGTACCGCGTCCGGACGCCGATCCAAGGTCACAACCTGCTGCGCTCGCTCCACCTCAGCCGGATCGAGTTCATCCTCGGCCTGCCCCGGGCAGCGCGCATCGTCGACCTCGGCGGGTCGGCCACCTACAGCGACATGGGCGCACTCGTGCTGCTCGGCTACCCCTACGACTTCGAGCAGCTGACGATCGTCGACCTGCCGCCCGACGAGCGGCACCCGCTCTACCGCTCCGATCGGTGGGAGGACGTGACCACGGCACGTGGTCCGGTCCACTACGAGCTGCGCTCCATGACCGACCTCGCGTTCGCCGAAGACGCCTCGGTCGACCTCGTCTACAGCGGCCAGAGCATCGAGCACGTGACGCTCGAGGACGCGCGCGCCGTGGCCGCGGAGGTCGCCCGCATCCTCCGGCCCGGGGGCGTCTTCGCCCTCGACACGCCGAACGCCGAGGTCTGCCGGCTGCAGACGCCCGATTTCATCGACCCCGACCACGAGCACGAGTACACCCTCGACGAGCTGGTCGCCCTCCTGGCCGGCGCCGGCTTCGACGTGGTGGAGCGCAAGGGCCTCAACCTCGGGGCGCGCGCCGCGAGCGTGGGTCATTTCGACGCCGACGAGCTCGCCGCGAACCACGGTGTGTTCGCGGACGCGCGGGCGTGCTACCTGCTCGCGGTCGTCGCGCGGAAGCCCGGCTGACGTGTCGCACGCCCTGAGCATCACCATCGACGCGACCGATGGCGGGGCGCGCGCCGGCACGATCACCACGCCCCGGGGCACGTTCCGCACCCCGTGCTTCATGCCGGTGGCCACCCGTGCGTCGGTGCGCGCCCTCTCCACCGCCGACCTGGAGACCATCGGGTTCGAGGTGATGCTCTCGAACACCTACCACCTCATGCTGCGGCCCGGCGCCGACATCGTCGACGAGATGGGTGGGATCCACGGGTTCGCGGCCTGGGACGGCCACGTGCTCACCGACTCCGGCGGTTACCAGGTGTTCTCGCTCGAGCCCAAGGTCGACGACGACGGAGCGACGTTCCGCTCGACCTACGACGGCTCGATGCACCGGCTCACGCCCGAGATGGCCGTCCGCGTGCAGGAGCTCCTCGGTGCCGACATCCAGATGGTCCTCGACGTGTGCCCGCCGCTGCCGTCTCCGCCGGACGTGGTGCGGCTCGCGGTCGAGCGGACCGCCGCCTGGGCGGCGCGGTCCCGCCGCGCCCACCGGCGCGAAGGCCAGGCGCTGTTCGGCATCGTGCAGGGCGGCGTCGACGAGGCCCTGCGGCGCGAGTCGTCGAGGCGAACGGTGGAGCTCGACTTCGCCGGCTACGGGATCGGCGGCCTCTCGGTGGGTGAGACGCGCGCCGAGATGCTGCCGGCGCTCGCGGCCGCGCTCGACGAGCTCCCGTCCGACCGGCCGCGGTACCTGATGGGCGTCGGCGACCCGGTCGGGCTCGTCGAAGGCGTGGCGCTCGGCGTCGACATGTTCGACTGCGTGCTGCCGACGCGACTCGCCCGCCACGGGTCGGTCCTCACCTCCGAAGGCCGCCTGCAGATACGGAACGCGGCCTTTGCCCGCGATGGCGGACCGCTCGACCCCGCGTGCCCTTGCGAGGTGTGCAGCCGCTGGTCGCGTGCCTACCTCCGTCACCTCCTGCAGGTCGGCGAGCCCACCGCGCTCCGGCTGCTGACATGGCACAACCTGGCCTGGACGCTCGCCCTCATGCGGCGCACTCGCGAGGCGGTCACCGCGGGTGATGTCGGCCGGCTGCGTCGCGAGATCGCCGAACACTGGGACTAACGTCTCCGGAGCCCCATGGCCTATCTCCCGATCATCCTCCTCATCGGTCTCTTCTACCTGCTGCTCATCCGGCCCCAGCAGCAGCGCGTCAAGGCGCAGCGCGCGCTGGTGTCGTCATTGTCCGTCGGTGACGAGATCGTCACCATCGGTGGCATGTTCGGCACCATCGTCGACCTCGACGACGACGCGGTCGTGGTCGAGGCCGGCCCGGGCGTCCGGCTCCGCTTCCGTCGCGTCGCGATCAGCGGCAAGGTCGGTCCGGTCGTCCCCGACAGCGCCGCCGGTCTCGACGACGCTCGCGACGATCACGGCAACGGTCACCTCGACGACGACCCCCACCCGGGAGACGACGCCTGATGAAGCGGTCGGTGATCCTCAGCCTCGTGTTCGTGCTGGTCCTCGCCATCGGCGGCACCGCGTTCGTCCTCGTGCAGCACTACAAGCCCGAGCTCGGGCTCGATCTCCAGGGCGGCGCCTACGTGGTGCTGCAGCCCAAGAACAAGGTCGAGTCCGGCGTGCTGCAGCAGTCGGTCGGCATCATCCGCCAGCGCGTCGACGCCCTCGGCGTGGCCGAACCCGACATCAGCACCCAGGGCAGCTCGATCATCGTCCAGCTCCCCGGCGTCAAGGACCAGGAGCGGGCCCTGAGCATCGTGGGCCAGACCGCCGAGCTTCGGTTCCGGCCGGTCCTCCAAGCCGGCATCCCGCCGGGCGCGACGGCGAGCACGACCACCACGACCGCGCCGGAGACCACCACCACGGCCGGCGGGACCGACACCGGCACCACGGCGGCCACGACCAGCACCACCACGATCGCCGGCGCGACCCCGCGCGACCAGGACCTCCCCGACAAGGAGGTCGTCCTGCCGGAGATGAAGGACGGCCAGGTCACCCAGCTCTACCGGCTCGGTCCGGCCAAGGCGACCGGCCGCATCGTCAAGACCGCGGTGGCGCAGGCGCCCCAGGGTCTCGGCCCCGACTGGTCGGTGGGCGTGAACCTCACCGGCGATGGCAACACCCAGTTCAACCAGCTCGCGGCGATCTGCTACGACAAGACCCCCGAGTGCCCCACCGGTCAGATCTCGATCGTCCTCGACGGCGTGGTGAAGTCGGCTCCCACCGTGCAGGAGCGCCAGTTCAGCGGGCAGGTCCAGATCACCGGCACGTTCACCCAGAGCGAGGCCAGCGACCTGGCCCTGGTGCTGAAGTACGGATCGCTGCCCGTCGAGCTCGTCCCCCAGAGCACCCAGACGGTGTCGGCCACGCTCGGCAAGGACTCGCTCCACGCCGGCATCGTGGCCGGCCTGATCGGGCTCGGCCTGGTCGTGCTCTACATGATCCTCTACTACCGCGCCCTCGGCATCGTCGTGATCCTCGGCCTCTGCGTCTCGGGCCTGCTGATGTGGACGATCATCGCCATCCTCGGCTCGACCCGGGGGCTGGCGCTCACCCTCTCGGGCGCGGTCGGCATCATCGTGTCGGTCGGCGTCACCGTCGACTCCTACATCGTCTACTTCGAACGATTGAAAGACGAGATCAGATCGGGCAAGACGATCAGGTCGTCGGTCGACCGCGGGTTCCAGCGCGCCTACCGCACGACCGTGGCCGCCGACCTCTCGTCGCTCATCGGCGCCGCCGTGCTCTACCTGCTCACGGTCGGCTCGGTCCGCGGGTTCGCGTTCTTCCTCGGCATCTCGGCGTTGCTCGACCTGTTCGTCGCGTACTTCTTCACGAGACCGATGGTGATCATGCTCGGCCGCAACCGCTTCTTCACCGAGGCGCCGTTCTTCGGCGTCGCCCGGGGCCTGGCCGCATCGGAGGCGACGGCATGACGACCGCTCACGCCGACAAGAGCATCTGGTGGAAGCTGTACCACGGCGAGACGTCGTTCGACTTCGTCGGCACGATGAAGCGCTGGTTCACGATCTCGGCGATCGTGATCCTGGTCGGTCTGATCGCCTTGGTGTTCCGGGGGCTCAACTTCGGCATCGACTTCCGCGGCGGCACCGCCTGGGAGGTCCCGACCTCCAAGCCCTCGGTCGCCGCGGCCCGTGACGCCCTCCGGCCTCTCGGCCTCGCCGAGTCGAAGATCACCCAGATCGGGTCGGGGGCCAACGCCATCATCCGGGTCCAGGCGGATCCGCAGTCGGGCACGGCCGAGGAGCGCAAGGCGAAGCAGGCGCAGATCACCGACGCGCTGGCGAAGAAGCTGGGCGTCGACACGGCCAAGATCAGCGTCAACGAGGTCGGCCCCACGTGGGGCACCGACATCTCCCGCAAGGCCGCCCGCGCCCTCGTGATCTTCCTCCTCCTCATCAGCTTGTACATCTCGCTGCGGTTCGAGTGGAAGATGGCGGCCGCCGCGCTCGCCGCTCTCGTGCACGACATCCTGGTCACCGTCGGCGTCTACGCCCTGTCGGGATTCGAGGTGACCCCGGCGACGGTGGTCGCGTTCCTCACGATCCTCGGCTACTCGCTCTACGACACGATCGTCGTGTTCGACAAGATCGAGGAGAACACGCGCGGGCTGGCGTCGACGGGGCGGATGACCTACAGCGACATGGTCACGCTGTCCATGAACCAAGTGTTGATGCGCTCGCTCAACACGTCGCTGGTGGCGATCATGCCGATCGTGTCGATCCTGTTCGTCGGCGCCTTCCTGCTCGGCGCCACCACGCTGCAGGACTTCGGCCTCGCCCTCCTCGTCGGCCTCCTCACCGGCGCCTACTCGTCGATCTTCATCGCCTCGCCGGTGCTCGCCTGGCTCAAGGAGAAGGAGCCGCGGTACTCCTCGATCCGCCAGCGCCTGGCCGGACGTGGGGGCGCGGCCGCGCCGCTCACGCCGGCCGCGGCGGCTGCGGTCGCCGGCGGCGTCTCGGCGCACCGCGCCTCCGAGCCCGCCGACGGCGATGCCGGCGTGGCGGCCGCGACGGCGGCGCCCAAGCCCAAGCCCCGCAACACGCCGGCGCCGCGCCCTCGGAAGAAGGGCAAGCGCCGCTGAGCGCACGCGGCGCCGCACCGCAGAGCGAGGCCATCAAAGGTCGGCGTCGGGAGCGCCAGCGAGCAGCCGCCACGCCGAGCGGCAAGCACTCGCGGCCGCAGGCCGCCGCACCGCAGAGCGAGGCCATCAAAGCGGTAGCGTTGACCCATGGGTGATGCCGGCTGGCTCAAAGAGCATGTGCGCGACATCCCCGACTTCCCTCGACCTGGCGTGGTGTTCAAGGACATCACGCCGTTGCTCGCCCACCCCGACGGGTTCCGGTTCGCGGTGTCGGCCCTCGCCGACCACTTCGCCGGCCACGAGGTCGACAAGGTGCTCGGTGTCGAGGCGCGCGGCTTCATCATCGCGGCGCCGGTCGCCTACCGCTTCGGTGCGGGGTTCATCCCGGTGCGAAAGGCCGGGAAGCTGCCGTGGGAGATCGAGCGTGAGGAGTACGAGCTCGAGTACGGCACCGATCTGCTCGAGATCCATCGTGACGCCGTCGCGCCGGGGGAGCGCACCTTGATCGTCGACGACGTCCTGGCCACGGGAGGAACCGCCTCGGCCGCCGCCACCCTCGTCGAACGCCTCGGAGGGGTGGTCGTCGGGCTCGGGTTCGTCATCGAGCTCGCCTTCCTCGGCGGTCGCGGGAAGTTGAGCGGCTACGACGCCGTTTCCCTCATCACCTACGACTGAAAGCGGAGCGACGTTGGCGACCACGGAGCGGGTGCGAGTGCTGCCCTGGCGTCGTCACCACGCGACCTCCCTCAGCACCGACGAGCTGGCGCCGGTGCTGGCCGCCTACCGCAACCGGTTCCCAAAGGGCGACACCTCGCTGATCCGCCGGGCCTACGAGGTCGCCGACCGGGCCCACGCCGAGGTCGTCCGCCAGTCGGGTGAGCCCTACATCAGCCACCCGCTCGCCGTCGCGCAGATCCTCGCCGAGATCGGCCTCGACGACGTCACGCTCGCCGCCGCGCTGCTGCACGACGTCGTCGAGGACACGGGCGTGACCCTCGACGAGATCGCCGAGGAGTTCGGCGCGGTCGTGGCCGACATCGTCGACGGCGTCACCAAGCTCGACCGGATGAGCTTCGAATCGAAGGAGGCGGCCCAGGCGGCCTCCATGCGCAAGATGCTCGTCGCCATCGCCAAGGACCTGCGGGTCCTCTACATCAAGCTGGCCGACCGCCTGCACAACATGCGGACGCTGGCGGCGATGAGCGACGCCAAGCAGCGGCGCACCGCCGAGGAGACGCTCAGCATCTACGCCCCGCTGGCCCACCGGCTGGGCATCCAGGAGATCAAGTGGCAGCTGGAGGACCTCGCGTTCGCGGTCCTCCACCCCAAGCGCTACGCCGAGATCGAGCAGATGGTCGCCCAGCGGGCGCCCGAGCGCGACATCTACCTGGCCCAGGTGCTCGAGGTCGTGCGGGAGCGGCTTGCCGAGCACCGGATCGAGGGCGAGGTCACCGGCCGGCCGAAGCACCTCTACTCGATCTACGAGAAGATGGTCGTGAAGGGCAAGGAGTTCAACGAGATCTTCGATCTCGTCGGCATCCGCATCCTGGTGCAGTCGCAGAAGGACTGCTACGCCGCCCTCGGAGCGATCCACGCCACCTGGAACCCGATGCCGGGCCGCTTCAAGGACTACATCGCCACCCCCAAGTTCAACCTCTACCAGTCGCTGCACACGACGGTCGTCGGCCCCCAGGGCCAGCAGATCGAGGTGCAGATCCGCAGCTACGAGATGCACGCCCGGGCCGAGTGGGGCGTCGCCGCGCACTGGGGCTACAAGGAGAACGCCAACCCCGCCACCGACGCCGCCTGGCTGCAGCGCATCGTCGAGTGGCAGGCCGACCAGAGCGACCCGAACGAGTTCTTCGAGTCGTTGAAGACCGACCTCGAGCAGGACGAGACGTTCGTCTTCACGCCGAAGGGCGACGTGATCACCCTGCCCGTCGGCTCGACACCCGTCGACTTCGCCTATGCGGTCCACACCGAGGTCGGCCATCACTGCATCGGCGCCCGGGTCAACGGCAACATGGCCCGCCTCGACCAGGTGCTGCAGTCGGGCGACACCGTCGAGATCGTCACCTCGAAGGTCGCCAAGGGCCCGTCGCGCGACTGGCTCGATCTGGTCGCGTCGCCCCGCGCCCGCAACAAGATCCGACAGTGGTTCTCGCGTGAGCGCCGTGAGGACGCCATCGAGACCGGCCGGGAGGAGCTGTCGAAGGCGCTCCGGCGCGAGGGGCTTCCGGTGCAGAAGCTGGCGGCGTCGCACATCCTCGTGAAGCTGGCCGAGTCGATGCACTACGCCGACCTCGACTCGCTCCACGTCGCCATCGGCGAGGGCCATGTGTCGGGCAAGTCGGTGGCGCAGCGGCTCGCGAAGGAGCTGCGCGGCGGCGAGCACGAGGAGCAGCTGCCGGCGTCGATCCAGCGGCCCCGCCGGCGGTCGTCGGCGGCGTCGACGGGCGTCTACGTCGAGGGCCTCGACGACGTGATGATCCGCCTGTCGCGCTGCTGCACCCCCGTCCCCGGCGACGACATCATCGGCTTCGTCACCCGGGGCCGAGGCGTGTCGGTGCACCGGGCCGACTGTGCCAACGCGGCCGCGCTCATGTCAGGGCAGGAAGCCCGGCTCATCGACGTCGAGTGGGACCGGGATTCGCGGGGCTCGTTCATCGTGTCGGTCGAGGTCAAGGCGCTCGACCGGACCCGGTTGCTCGCCGACGTCACCAAGGTGCTCGCCGAGCACCACGTCAACATCCTCGCCTCCTCGACCCACGTGGGGTCCGACCAGGTGAGCCGCATGCGCTTCGAGTTCGAGCTCGCCGACCCCGGTCACCTCGACTCGATCGTCGCCAGCATCAAGCGCGTCGACTCCGTCTACGACGCCTATCGCATGCTGCCCGGCAAGGCCGGCGCCCGCTGACCCGCCCTGAACTCAACGGACCTACCTGCCCGGTTTTGACAGCGCAGACGTGGCGGATTCCGCCACGATTTCCGAGGATGCTCGGGTTCTGACAGCGCAGACGTGGCGATTCACCGGCCCCGAAGTCGCCGCCGCGTTCGCCGGACGACCTCGACCGCCTGGTCGGGTGAGTGCCAGATCCACTCCTCGCGGATCGCCTCGACGGCCCGCCACCCGGCGGCGCGCAGTGCTTCGAACCGTTCCGCATCGAGCCGCATGTCGAGCACGCTCGTGTGGTACGTGTCGCTCTGCACCTCGAACAATGCTCGTAGCTCTCGATCGATGAAGTCGACTCGACCGATCCAATCGGCGCCTCCCACGTCCACCTGACGCTCGAGGGGCGGCTCGCCGGCGTCCTCGAGGATCGTCGCGAAACGGCGCTCCAGGTTCGAGGCGTAGACGCGGCTGCCGACGGGGCGTTCTTCGAGCAGCGACCTCATCACCACGATCCCGTCACGGCCCTGCTTCGCCAGCTCCGGCAGGAGCGCGTGGAGTGCGCGAAGCGTGGCCGGGCTCTTCGTGACGATCGTGTCGAGGGCGCGCTCGACCCGCCCTGGGTGCTCGAAGCCGGCGAGCTGGAACAGGACCAACGGCAGGGTCACGACCGGGATGCCGGCAACCTTCGTGACGAGGTGGTCGGGCAGGTACCGGAGCGGATAGAGGGAGCCGAGGTGCTGGGTTCGTGCGGGTGACCCGCGGCGGCGAGTGACTTCGACATCGGCGCCCAGGTCGTAGCCCGGTACGCGCCACAGCGCGGCGGCGGATCGACGCGTCACGTAGGTGCCGGTCCCGCCATCGAGCACCGCCTCCATGAGCGGGCGGCGCGCGTCGTAGGGCGTGCCGGCGACGTGGAAGACACGCGGTGATCGACGCTCGAGGTCGCCAGTTGCGACGCGGCGCCTCAGTGCATAGCGGTCGAGGCCGGACGCGTGCGCTTGCAGGCGACTGAACGAGCCGTACTGGACCTGGCTCTTCGCGCGGAGCTCGGGCGGCAGCACGAGCCCTCCCTCGTTGGATTGGGCGCGGGTCGAGCCACGCCGGCGTGATGCAGGCCGCCCGCGGGCGGCAATAGGGGAGGCTCAGCCGTCCTCGCCCGGGAGGCGGTGCGACATGCGCTCATCCACGCGCAGCCCCTCTGACCTCACGGGCTCCGCAACCACGCCGTCGCCGGTCACGGTTCGGGCTCGGGGTGCGGGATCCCGATCTTGACCTCGGTCCAGTAGCGAACCTTTCGCGGCATCAACGGCAGGACGTCGCGAACGCCGGCGTGGTCGCAGAAGCCCTCTATGACGCCCGTGTCGGCGATGGCGACGACGCTGAGATCGTCGCTGTCGTACATGCGCTCGAGGAACTCGAAGGCTCGGACGAGCGCGAGGTCTTGGTCGGGAGTGCGGTCCGTGACGGCGAGCAGCGGCCGGATCCACTCGTGTGCAAGGACGAATCGAACGTTCAGAGACACGTTCGAGCCTTCGTCGTCCTGCCAGAACTCGTCCTCGTCGCGATACGACTCCTCGAGTTCGGGGAACGCAGCGATGAACTCACCGGGCAGCGTCGCCATCGTCAGCGGAGCGTTACGCACGTGCGTCCCTTCGCCGACTCCGAGGAAGCTCGCCCGTCGGCAGCAGCACCATGACCGGCGAGAAGAGGAGGTTGCCGGCGGTCTCCAGCGCGGCTCCGAGGAATTCGACGACGCCGTCAGGCCGAGCTGCGGCCCGCGGCTCGACGTAGTGCCATTCCTTCATGGCGCGGGTCAGGCGTGCCCCGCGTAGGCCGGTGGCTTCCTCCGCCGCGTTGATCGCTCGCTCGAGCTTCGCGATCTCCTCGCTCAGTTGTGCTGCCTGTTCGTCGGTCAAGTGGGGGTTCCCATCGAGCTTCCGGAGGCCCCGCAACTCCGTCTGCGCCTTCTCGTAGTGCCCCGCCCTCGAACCGATGCGGATTCGAAGCGCAGCTTCGCGCTCGAGCGCGGCTGCGGTGCTGCCGTCGCCAACCTGCGCCTCGTTCCTGTAGAGGTTCTCGATGTGGGCGTTGAACTTCGCGGTCGCCTGCTCAGCGCTCGTGATGCCGCCCCCGACGGGCGCCAACCGGACGTGGTAGTTCCCGACCTCGTTGGTCTCCTCGAAGATCCGCCGGCGGTCGGCCTCTTCGAGCGCGCCGGCGACGCGGCCGACGTCGGCGTCGATCGCCGACCACTCGCCGGCGTGGCGCCGAAGCGCCCCGGCGACCTCGCCCGAGAGCACCGCCGGCGGCAGAAGCGAGGAGTCGCACCGCGACCGGACCACGCCGAGCGTGCACTCCAAGCGGACGCCGGCGCCGGCGAGGGCTTGGGACATCTCCCTCCCCGCCTTCGCGAACCGCCGCAGCTCGGCGGGCTCCCCAGCCACCACCCTGTCGACCACCAGCACAGAAAAGCATGAAATACATCGAACAGGCAAGTGACGTTCGCGGCGATCGACACCTGCAAAGGCGCCGTGGCGCACCCGCCGCCCCGCGCGTCCGAGCTTTCTGCGGATCCACGTCGTCAGAACGACGAACATCCTCAGAAAGCCCGGGCGCGCCGGGGGGGGTACGCCGTCCGGCGCCAACCGCCGGCATCGGCGAAGGCCGCCAATCAGCCGGCCACTAACCTCGCCCCGTGGCCGCGCAGTTCCAGACGCTGAAGGGGATGCTCGACGTCCTCCCGCCGGAGTCGGCGCGGTACGAAAGACTGGTCGCCACGTTCGCAGGGCTGGTCGAGCGGGCCGGCTACGCCCTCGTCATCACGCCGGTCGTCGAGGACTACGCCCTGTTCCAGCGGGTCGGCGAGTCCACCGACGTGGTCCGCAAGGAGATGTACGACTTCGACGACAAGGGCGGCCGGCACATCACGCTCCGGCCAGAGGGAACGGCGCCGGTCGTGCGCACCTACCTCCAGCACCGCCCCACCCCGCCCTACAAGGCCTGGTACGTCGCCCCCAACTTCCGCTACGAGCAGCCCCAGGCCGGCCGCTACCGCCAGCACTTCCAGATCGGCGTGGAGGCGATCGGCGCCGACGACCCGGATCTCGACGTCGAGGTCGTCGCCACCCTCGCCTCGCTCTACCGCCAGCTCGGCCTCACCCGGGTCACCCTCCTCCTCAACAGCCTGGGCGATGCCACCTGCCGGCCGCCCTATCGCCAGATGCTCCTCGACTACCTCGAGGCCCGGCGCGGCGAGCTGTGCCCGGAGCACCAGGAGCGCCTCACGGAGAACCCGCTCCGAGTGCTCGACTGCAAGAAACCCCAGTGCCGGGCCGCGACCGCCGACGCACCCCACCAGGTCGACCACCTCTGCGACGACTGCGCGCAGCACTTCGACCGGGTCAAGCGCGGCCTCGACGCCCTCGGCATCGCCTACGAGCTCGCCCCTCGCCTCGTCCGCGGGCTCGACTACTACACGCGCACCACCTTCGAGTTCGCCGCCGGCGCCCTCGAGAGCGCGCAGAACGCCATCGGCGGCGGCGGCCGCTACGACGGCCTCGCCGAAGCGCTCGGAGGTCCGCCCACCCCAGGCATCGGGTTCGGCGCCGGCATCGAGCGCATCCTCCTCGCCTGCGACGCCGAGGGCACGTTCCCGACGCCGGAGACGAGCCCCAGCCTCGACGTGTTCGTGATCGACACCACCGGCGGCGAGCAGGCCCGCGACATCACCCACGCCCTGCGAGGCGCCGGCGTCGCCGCCGACCGGGCGTTCGACAACCGCTCCTTCAAGGCCCAGATGAAGCAGGCCCTGCGGTCGGGCGCGCGCTTCGCGATCGCGATCGACCCCGACCACATCGAGCTGCGCACGCTGCAGGAGAAGGGCGAGGCCGAACGGCTCGACCTCGGCACGCTCGTCGACCACGTGAGGAAGCGCCTCCACCCATGACCCTCCGAACCGACCACTGCGGCTCGCTCACGAGTGCCGACATCGGCCGCACCGTCACGCTCTGCGGGTGGGTCGCCCGGCGGCGGGAGCACGGCGAGCACCTCGCATTCGTCGACCTGCGCGACTTCACGGGCGTCGTCCAGTGTGTCGTCAACGAGGCGCTCGACGTGCGCAACGAGTATGTGCTGCAGGTGACGGGAACGGTACGCGCCCGTCCCGAGGGCACCGTCAACGCCAACCTGGCCACGGGCGAGGTCGAGATCGGCGACTGCGAGGTCGAGATCCTGAACACGGCCGAGCCTCCGCCGTTCCCGGTCACCGACCGGGTCGAGGCCGACGAGACGGTCCGCCTGCGCTACCGGTTCGTCGACCTCCGCCGCGACCGCATGCAGCGCAACCTCCGAGTCCGGGCCCGCGTCAACAGCGCGCTGCGCGCGGCGATGGAGCGCCAGGGGTTCGTCGAGGTCGAGACGCCGCTGCTCTGGACGCCCACGCCCGAGGGCGCCCGCGAGTTTCTCGTTCCGAGCCGCCTTCGCCAGGGCGAGTTCTACGTGCTGCCGCAGAGCCCGCAGATCGCCAAGCAGCTCCTGATGGTCGCCGGCTTCGATCGCTACTTCCAGATCGCCAAGTGCCTCCGCGACGAGGACCTGCGCGCCGACCGCCAGTTCGAGTTCAGCCAGCTCGACGTCGAGGCCAGCTTCGTCCAGCCCGAGGACGTCCACGCCGCCATCGGCGAAGCCGTGCTCGACGCCGCCGAGGCGATCGTGGGTGAGCGCCCAAGCATCGAGACGATGACCTGGGTCGACGCCATGGAGCAGTACGGCAGCGACAAGCCCGACCTGCGCTTCGGCATGGAGCTGATCGAGCTCACCGAGGTCTTCGCCGGCACCGAGTTCAAGGCGTTCCAGGCGCCCTGCGTCAAGGGGATCCGGGTGCCCGGCCGCGCCGACGAGTTCGGGCGCAACAAGCTCGACCAGCTCACCGACCGGGCCAAGGGCCTCGGCGCCAAGGGCCTGGTGTGGATGCGCGTCCGCGACACCGAGCTCGACTCGCCGGTCGCCAAGTTCCTCTCCCCCGAGGAGCAGGCGGCGCTGCGCACGGCCATGGCTGCGGAGCCCGGCGACCTCCTGCTGCTGGTCGCCGACGAGCGCCGCCGCGTGCAGGACGTGCTCGGCCAGCTCCGCGTCGACCTCGGCCGCCCGCCGGTGTGGGAGGGCCCATACCGCTACCTGTGGGTCACCGAGTTCCCGATGTTCGAAGGCGTCGACGACGCCGGCAACCCCCAGGCCGCCCACCACCCGTTCACCATGCCGCACCCCGACGACATCGACCTGCTCGAGTCGGATCCGCTCAAGGTGCGCAGCCAGGCCTACGACCTCGTGCTCAACGGATGGGAGCTCGGGTCCGGCAGCATCCGAATCCACCGGGCCGACATCCAGGCCCGCGTGTTCAAGGCCATGGGCATCTCCGACGAGGAGGCCGAGAGCCGCTTCGGCTTCCTCCTGTCGGCCTTCAAGTACGGCGCGCCGCCCCACGGTGGGTTCGCGGTCGGCATCGACCGCCTCGTCGCCATCCTCGCCGGCGAAGACAACATCCGGGAGGTCATCGCCTTCCCGAAGACGCAGTCGGGCGTCGACCCGATGACCGGCGCCCCGAAGCCCGTCGCGCCCCGCGCCCTCACCGACGTCGGCCTCCGGGTCCTCCCGCCCAAGTCGTAGGCCGGTCCCGCTCGACGTGCCGACCGACCGCGACCGCGACCTGTTCGAGTCGGCCCTCGAGGAACGCCTCGCGTCGCAGGCACCGCTCGCGGCGCGCCTGCGCCCGACGCGCCTCGACGAGGTCGTGGGCCAGCAGCACCTGTTGGGCGACGGTCGTCCCCTCCGGGCGCTCATCGAGGCCGACCGGCTCAGCTCGATCATCCTGTGGGGTCCGCCGGGCACCGGCAAGACCACGCTCGCCAACGTGATCGCGGCGACGACGGGCAAGCGGTTCGTCGCCCTGTCGGCCGTGACCGCTGGGGTCAAGGACGTCCGGGAGGCCATCGAGTCGGCGCGCAAGGAGCTGGCCCAGTACGGCCGCGGCACCATCCTCTTCCTCGACGAGGTCCACCGCTTCAACAAGGCGCAGCAGGACGCCCTCCTCCCTGCCGTCGAGGAGGGGACCATCACTCTGATCGGTGCCACCACCGAGAACCCGTTCTTCGAGGTCAACGCCCCGCTGCTCAGCCGCTCGACGCTGTTCCGCCTCGAATCGCTCGGCGACGACGACCTGCGCACCCTCGTCGAGCGGGGCCTCACGGCGGAGCAGGCGACCGCCGACGACGACGCCATCGCCCACCTCGTCGACCTCGCCGGCGGCGACGCCCGCGGCGCCCTCACCACGCTCGAGGTCGCCCTCGCCCTGTCGACCGGCCGCCACGTCACCCTCGCCGACGTCGAGAACGCCCGCCAGAGCCGGGTGCTCCGCTACGGCGACGACGAGCACTACGACGTCATCAGCGCGTTCATCAAGAGCATCCGCGGGTCCGACCCCGACGCCGGCCTGTACTGGCTGGCCCGGATGCTCGAGGCGGGGGAGGACGCCCGCTTCATCGCCCGCCGCCTCGTGATCCTCGCGAGCGAGGACGTCGGGATGGCCGACTCGATGGCGCTCGTCGTCGCCGACGCCGCCGCCCGGGCCGTCGAGTTCGTCGGCCTCCCGGAGGCCCAGCTCAACCTGGCCCATGCTGTCGTCTACCTCGCCACCGCGCCCAAGTCGAACAGCGCCGCGACCGCGCTCTGGGCGGCCCAGGCCGAGGTCCGCCAGCGGCCGGCGGGACCGGTGCCGAGCCACCTCCGCAGCGCGCACCCGTGGCAGAAGCGGGTCACGAAGGAGGGGACGGGCTACGAGTACCCGCACGACGATCCCCGAGGGTGGGTGCCCCAGCAGTACCGGCCCGACGGGTTCGACACCACCTACTACGTCCCGAAGCCCCACGGCGACGAGGCCCGCATCGCCGAACAGGTCGCCGACCGCGACGCCCCGGCCGCCGACACCGATCCGTCGCGTTGAGACGCTGGCACCGGCCATAGCCGGCTCGGGATCATCGACTCGAACCGACCGCTCACTATGCTGCAGGCGCCCGCGCGGGCCACGCCCGGCACCACCCGGCGGACGAAGGAGACCCTCGAACCGATGCAGGCAACCCGATGACGGCGGGCGAGGTCGCGGCGCTCATCGCGTCGATCGCACTCGCGATCCTGTCCGTGGGCCTGCTGTTCGCGCTCTCGTCGGTCACGAGGACGATGCGCGAGCTGCGGACGAGCGTCGAAGAGTTCCGCCGGGAGGCGGTCCCGCTCGTCGGACAGATGCGCGGCACCGTCGTGCAGGCCAACCAGGAGCTCGAGAAGGTCGATGCCCTCCTCGGCACGGCCGAGTCGATCAGCGTCACCGTCGACTCCGCGTCGCGCCTCGCCTACCTGTTCTTCGCCAACCCGATCGTCAAGGCGCTGGCGTTCGGCGCCGGCACCGCCCGCGCCGCCCGCCGGCTCCGGCGCGGGCCGGCGTAGCGAGAGCCGCGAGCGCGAGGTTCAAGCGGCTCTTCTGGCTGGTGAGCGGCGTCGGCTTCGGCTTCGGGATGTCGTTCTGGCTGATGCGGTTCGTCCGCTCGACGATGGAGCGCTACACACCCGAGCGGGTGTCGGCCGACCTCGCCGGCGCCATCCGCGACTTCGGCAAGGACCTCCGCGACGCGGTCGCCGAGGGCCGCGAGGCGATGCGCGAGCGTGAGGCCGAGCTGCGGGACGAACTCGAATCCCGTGGCCGAGGCCCGTCGGTAGGCTGAACCAACCATGCCCACGACCGACGCCAACTCGCTCCGGCGCGCCTTCACGCAGTTCTTCGTCGACCGCGGGCATGCGGCCGTCGCCTCGTCGCCGCTGATCCCGACGCACCCGACGGCGCCGATGTTCACCAACGCCGGCATGAACCAGTTCGTCCCGTACTTCCTCGGGGAGGAGGCGCCGCCGTACCCGCGCGCGACGTCGATCCAGAAGTGTGTCCGGCTCTCGGGCAAGCACAACGACATCGATGAGCTGGGCAAGACCCGCCGGCACCTCACCTTCTTCGAGATGCTCGGCAACTTCAGCTTCGGCGACTACTTCAAGGAGGACGCCATCCGCTTCGCGTGGCAGCTCCTCACCGAAGTGGTCGGGTTCGACGGCGACCGTCTCTGGATCACCGTGCACACCACCGACGACGACGCCGAGGCGATCTGGCACGACACCGTGGGCGTGCCCCTCGAGCGCATCCAACGGCTCGACAAGGACAACTTCTGGGAGATGGGGGAGACGGGCCCGTGCGGGCCGTGCTCGGAGATCCATCTCGACAACGGCCCGGAGTGGGGCGACGGCGGCGGGCCGGCGCACGGCGGCGGCGACCGCTACATCGAGTTCTGGAACCTCGTGTTCATGCAGAACTTCCGCCACCCCGATGCCTCGCTCACCGACCTGCCCACGAAGAACGTCGACACCGGTGGCGGCCTCGAGCGCTGGCTGATGCTGCTCGAGGGCGTGCCGACCGTGTTCGACACCGATGCGATCCGCCCGATCATCGCCGCCGCCGAGGAGCTGACCGGCCACGCGTACCGCGCGGGCGACGACAAGGTCGACACCGCGCTGCGCGTGATCGGCGATCACGCCCGGTCGATGTCGTTCCTCGTCGCCGACACCGTGACGCCGTCGAACGAGGGGCGGGGCTACGTGCTCCGGGGCGTGATCCGCCGGGCCGTCCGCCGCGCCTACCAGCTCGGGGTCGAGCGCCAGATCCTGGGCGAGCTCGTCCGGTCGGTGGTCGAGCACATGGGCCAGGCCTACCCGGAGCTCCGCCAGAAGGCCGACGTGATCGCCGACGTCGTCGACCGTGAGGAGGGCCGCTTCCGCCAGACCCTCCGGGCTGGATCGATCCTCCTCGACGAGGAGCTCGACAAGGGCCGGGTGTCGGGCGAGGTCGCCTTCAAGCTGCACGACACCTACGGCTTCCCCATCGAGATCACCGCCGAGATCGCCGAAGAGCGAGAGGTCCCCCTCGATCGGGCGGGCTTCGACGCGGCCATGGATCGCCAGCGCGAGCGGTCACGCGTGGGTGCGGGGAAGGCCGTCATCACCACGACGGGCATCGACGCCTACCGCCAGATCCTCCACGAGTACGGCCCGAGCGACTTCCTCGGCTACCAGACGGTCGAGTCCGACGGGCAGATCGTCGCCGTGGTGCGCGCCGACGACCTCTCCGAGGAGGAGCGGTCCGATCCCCGCCGCGTGCCCCGCCTCGAGGTGTTCCTCGACCGCACGCCGTTCTACGCCGAGGGCGGCGGCCAGGTGGGCGACATCGGCACGATCACCACGCCGAGCGGCGTCGCCCGGGTGATCGACACGACGCCGGCGCTGCCCGGTCTGCATCGCCACGTGGTGGAAGTGCTCGAGGGCGACATCCAGTCGGGCCAGGAGGCGCACGCGGTCGTCGACGCCCTCACCCGCGACGCCACCCGCCGCAACCACACCGGCACCCACCTCCTGCAGGCGGCGCTGCGCGAGATCGTGGGCCCGCACGTCCACCAGCAGGGCTCCTACGTCGGTCCCGACCGGCTGCGCTTCGACCTCAACCACCACGAACCGCTCACGCCCGAGCAGCTCGAGCAGATCGAGAACCTGGTGAACGAGGAGGTCCTCACCAACCAGGGCGTGCGCGCCTACGAGACGACGATGGACCACGCCCGGGAGCTGGGGGCGATGATGTTCTTCGGCGACAAGTACGGCGACATCGTCCGGGTCGTCGAGGCCGGCAACTACTCGGTCGAGCTGTGCGGCGGCACCCACGTGCACGCCCTCGGCACCATCGGGCCCCTGAAGATCACGAGCGAGGGGTCGATCGGGTCCAACCTGCGGCGCATCGAGGCGGTCACCGGAACGGCGTCGCTGCTCTCGGTGCAGCAGGACGAGCGCAGCCTCGAGCGCGCCGCCGCCATGCTGCGCACGAAGCCCGACGAGGTCGTCGAGGGCATCGAGCGCCTGCTCCAGCGCCAGCGCGAGCTGCAGGACGAGCTGAAGGCGCTGCGATCGCAGGCCGCCGCCGGCGAGGCCCGCCGCCTCGTGGCCGAGGCCGAGGGTGGCCTCGTGGTGCTGCGGCGCGACGGCCGGTCGGGCGACGAGCTCGGGGATCTCGCCAAGGCGGTGCGAGGCGAGCCGGGCATCCGCGGCGTGGTCCTGGTGGGCTCGCCCGACGGCGAGCGCGTCGCCATCGCGGTGGCGGTGGCGAAGGACTCGGGGCTCGTCGCGGGCCAGCTCGCGCTCGAGGCGGCCCGCGCGTGCGGCGGCGGCGCCAACCCCAAGGCCCCCGAGTTCGCGGTGGCGGGTGGCAAGGACGTGACGAAGATCGACGATGCCATCGCGGCCGTGCGCCAGGCGCTCGGTCTCGGCCCGCAGGGTCGGTGAGAGCGGTCGGCATCGATCTGGGCACGAAGCGGATCGGGGTGGCGGTGAGCGACCCGAGTGGCACGTTGGCGAGCCCGTACGAGGTGGTGGCACGGTCGGGCGATGTCGCCGCCGATCACCGCCGGCTGGCGGCCATAGTGGCCGAGGTCGAGGCCGAGGTCGTCGTCGTCGGGCTGCCGTTAGCACTGTCAGGTGAAGTGGGTAGAGCCGCCCAGTCCGCGCTCGACGAGGTCGAGGCGATGCGCGCGGTGCTGCCCGTGCCCGTCGAGACCCATGACGAGCGGCTCACTACGGTCTCGGCGGACCGGTCGATGATGGAGCGAAAGATGAAGGCCGATGCCCGCCGGCGCGTGGTCGACAAGGTCGCCGCCGCCGTGATGCTGCAGTCGTGGCTCGATGGTCGAAGGGCCCGTCGATGACCGCGCTGCACGACCAGGACGCCGGCGGCTCGCCCGGCCCGGGCGACGGCGACGGCCGTTCGGTCGCGGGCGACTACGAGCGGTTCCCCGAGGAACGGCGCGGCGGCTGCCTGCGCCGGTTCGTCGTGCTCGCCGTCGTGCTGGCGCTGCTCGGTGCGGTCGCCGCCGGCGGTGCGTTCGTCTACTGGCAGAGCAAGGTGTCACCGTCGGGTGGTCAGGGCGACGCCCTCAAGGTGACGATCCCGATGGGCTCGAGCACGCGGGCGATCGGGGAGATCCTCGACGGGCGCGGCGTGATCTCCGACGCCCGGGTGTTCCGCCTCTACGCCAAGCTCAAGGGCGTCGGGCCGTTCCAGGCCGGCGAGTACACGTTCCGGGCGCACTCGTCGATGGACCAGGCCGTCGCCGTCTTGAAGAAGGGCCCCGACCTCAAGTTCGAGCGCCTGTCGATCCCCGAGGGCCTCACGCTCCAGCAGGTGGCCGACCGGGTCGGGAAGCTCCAGAACCGGTCGGCGGCCACCTTCCTGCAGATCGCCAACTCGGGCCAGGTGCACTCCCGGCTGCAACCGTCCAACGTGACCTCGCTCGAGGGGCTGACGTTCCCCGACACCTACAACGTCCAGCCCAAGGACGACGAGGCGGCCATCCTCAGCCGGCTCGTCGGCGTCATGGACGACACCACCACCGACCTCGGCTATCAGGACGCCCCCGCCAAGGTGGGCATCAACCCGTACCAGGCGGTCATCGTCGCCTCGCTCATCGAGCGGGAGACGAAGTTCGACGACGAGCGGCCCAAGATCGCGCGGGTGATCTACAACCGGCTCAAGATCGGCATGCCGCTGCAGATCGACGCCACGATCGTCTACGCCCTCGGCCGCACCGGCGAGAACACGACCGTCCTCAACAAGGACCTCGAGATCGACTCGCCCTACAACACCTACAAGATCAAGGGCCTGCCGCCCACGCCGATCGCCGCCCCCGGCCGGGCGTCGCTCGAGGCGGCGCTCAACCCGGCCGACGGGCCGTGGCTCTACTACGTGGTGACGGAGAAGGACGGCCATCACTCCTTCGCCTCGACCGGCGCCGAGCACCAGGCCAACATCCGAAAAGCCGAGCAGAACGGCGTCCGGTCGGGCTGACCACGTGGCCGACGGGGTCTTGCGACTCTCCGGTCCTCTCAATACATTTCATGCATGGCCGACTGGGGCGGGCTGGGTGGAAGCTTCTCGTCGATCGGGAACTCGTTCGTCCGGACCGAGAAGGAGTCGCTCGGCGCCGCGTTCGTGCACGGTGCCCGCGACGAGGTCGCCGGCATGGCCAAGATCGCCGAGGCGACCAGCCGTGACACGTGGGAGCGGCTGGCGACGCCGTGGCGGATGCTGCGGGCCGTCGTGCGACGCCAGCCCCGGCAGGCGGGCGCCATCGCCAGGGCCGAGCTCCAGCGGGAGCAGAGGTTCACGGAAGCGTTCGCGTCGGGTCTCCTGGTCGGCGGCCGCCGGCTCGTCGACACCGGGCCGCTGGCGGTCCCGCACTACCTCGAGGTCGGCCGGCGCCACGGCGTCCACACCATGCTGCAGACCGGGCTCTACGACGCCGGCCACGCGACGGTGCAGGTCGGGGCGGCGCTCGCCGGCGAGGCGGTGCTGGGCGGCCTGGGTGAGGCGACGCCGGCGGAAGTCGGCCCGTCCGTCGACCACATGGCCGCCGCGGTCGACGAACTGGCCGCGACATCGCCAGAGCTCGTGCCCCACGGGTTCCCGTCGATGGGCGAGGTGCGAACGTTCACGAGGCCGACCTACGGCCAGCTCGAGGCGGAGGGGATCCCGGGCGCGGTGACTCTCCGAGGAAGCGCGGTGACCGGGGTGAGCCACGACACGGGGCTGCCCTTCGACGCAGCCGGTCCGGGGCGGAGCGATCTCGATGTCGGCATCGCCAGCGAGGAGCTGCTTGCGCGAGCAAGGGCGGCAAAGCTGCCCTTTGTGCGCGGCGGGTCGCGTACGTTGCCGCTACGGCCGACGCAGCTCGACAGGCTCGGCCTGGGTGATGCTCTCCGGGAGATGCGCGCGATGAGTGGTCGCAAGGTGACGATCGTGATCTACCGATCGGTCGAGGACATCCAACGCCGTGGTCCGATGATGGTTCTGCCATGAGAACGCATCTGAAGTACGTCACGTCGTCGCATGCCCCCGAGGAGCTGGGGCACCTTCTCGAGGCAGCCCTCGGTGTGAACCTCGAGTGGCGCGACAGCGACGAGCGGGGCCGGTACCTCACCACTCCACCCGCTCAAGTCGCGAACGAAGTGATCGTGCAGCCCAACCTTCGCGACGACGAGTACGGCTGCCTCGAGGAGGACTTCGCGGGCTTCGATGTGATCGTCTACTGCGACGAGGTCGAGGACGCGCACGAGTGGAAGCGCCGCCTTCGAGAGATCCATCACCTCTACCTCGCAGGTGAGGAGCGCTTCCTGGGTGCGGGGCCGCCGTGGGAAGTCGACCTCTCGCGGACGTTCGGCGCGACCGGCTCGACGTACGACGTCGCGAGCCAGGTCGCTGCGGCCGTCGGGTCCCCGTTCGACCTCACGTTCGAAGCCGGCGAGCCCGTCGGACGGGTCAGGGTCGACGACGCCGGAGGGGTCGAGATCCGGAAGGCGACAGCCAGCGACGCATCCGGGGAGCTCTTCGACGAGCGGTTCGAGACCTGCGACCAGCTCGTGTCGGTCACCGGCGCTCGCGACGTCGTCCTGCTCGACGCGCTCGACGCGCTCGACGCGATCGAAGGTCTCGTCCTTCTCGTCGAAAGAAGCACGTGGCGGGGCCGCGAGCAGTAGCCGAAGCGCGATTGGCGCACTTCGACGGCGACAGCCACGATTCGACGCTCGTGAGCCGCATCGCCGTCGTCGTCACCGGTGGGTCAGCGTGATCTCCGGCGCCACCCGCGTCGCCGGCGTGATCGGCGATCCCGTCGCGCACTCGCTGTCGCCGGCGCTCCACAACGCCGCGTTCCAGGCGCTCGGACTCGACTGGGTGTACGCGGCGTTCCCCGTGCCCGCCGGCGCGGCGAACGCCGTCGCCGCCGTCGCCGGCATGCGCGCCCTCGGCATCGCCGGCCTCAACGTCACCATGCCGCACCAGGCCGAGGTCATCCGCGGTCTCGACCGCCTCTCGCCGACGGCCCAGCGGCTGCACGCGGTCAACACCATCCACTGGGAGGGCGACGATCTCGTCGGCGACAACACCGACGGCGCCGGCTTCCTCGACGCCCTGCGCTACGACGAGGGGTTCGACGTCGCCGACCGGACGGCGGTCGTGTTCGGCGCCGGCGGCGCGGCCCGGGCCGTCGTCCTCGCCCTGGCGGGTGCGGGCGCGGCCGAGATCGTCGTCGTCAACCGCACGGCGGCGACGGGGGCGCAGTGCGTCGCCCTGGCCGGCGACGCCGGGCGGCTGGGCGACGAGCGCGACGTCCCGAGCGCCGACGTCGTCGTCAACGCCACCCCCATCGGCATGATCGGTGCGAACGAGGACGATCTGCTGCTCGACCCGTCGCTCCTCCACGCCGGCCAGGTCGTCGTCGACCTCGTCTACCACCCGCTCCGGACACCCCTCCTCCGGGCTGCGAAGGAACAGGGCGCCGCCGGCGTGAGCGGCCTCGGGATGCTGATCCACCAGGCGGCCCACGCCTTCCGCCTCTGGACGGGCGAGGACCCGCCCCTCGAGGCCATGTCGGCGGCGGCGATGGGCCAGATCGCCCCCGGTTGACCGCCCGGGTCATGCGTCTGCTGTCGTGTGGCG
>DATAKR010000153.1:0-22442 GCA_036261495.1 Acidimicrobiales bacterium
GGGAAAGGCGGCCTCGGGGCGGAACCCGTGGGGCGCGGCGGCCTCGCAGAACGCTCGCACCGTGGCCGGGTCGACGGGCTCGGCGCCGTTGAGCGCCAGCCGCCAGGACGACAGGTCGAGGCCCGACATGCGCTTGAGGGCTCGGGCCGCGAGGGCGTAGGAGAAGTTGGGGCCGGCGGTTGCGGTGCCGCCGAAGTCGGAGATCCACTGCATCCAGCGCGCCGGCGCGCCCATGAAGTCCTGCGGGGCCCCGAGGACGAGCCCGCACCCGGTGATGAGCGGGATCGTGAACAGACCGATGAGGCCCATGTCGTGGTAGAGCGGGAGCCACGACACGGCGACGTCGGTGTCGGGGTCGATCCGGGCGGCGGCACAGGCGCCGTCGAGGTTGGCGAGGATCGTCCGGTGAGGCAGCATCACGCCCTTCGGGTCGGCGGTCGACCCGCTCGTGAACTGCAGCACGGCGAGGTCGTCGGGACCGACCTTCGGGACCTCGTACGTCGCGGCGGTCGGCGCTCCCGGGGTGCGGGGATCGAGGTCGGACAGCAGGACGATCGGCGGATCGTCCGGGGCCGGTTCGAGGAACGCGGCGAGGTCGGGATCGACGAGGAGGAGCGTGGTGTCCGCGGCGCGCACCCGCGCCCGGGTCTGGGCGATGAACTCCTCGATCGAGCCGAGCCGCATCGGCAACGGCAGCACCACCACGGTCGCCCCGGCCAGCCACGTGGCCTGGATCGCGGTCACGAGCGGCCTCGACGTCGGTCCGAGGAGGGCGACGTGGTCGCCGGGGGCGACGCCACGCGCCTGGAGCGCTGCGGCCATCGCGCGCGACTCCTCGTGGAGCTGCGTCCACGGCACGTGCACCGTGTCGCCACCCGTGACGAAGGTGATGCGCCCGCCGCGGCTCGTGGCCGCCTCGATGCGCGTGAGAAGGGTCGTGCCGGCTTCCGCCCAGGTCATAGGGCGTCCGACCTCGGGCGCCCCGACCCGGTTACACGGTGAACGCGATCAACCTGCGGTGGTGGTCGTGGTCTCGTCGGCGGCGTTGGTGTTGCCGTTGTCGAGCGTCGTCGAGGTCGACGTCGACGACGTGGTGCTCGTCGCGTTCTTGACCATGTCGTCGACCGACTGCGAGTCCGCCGGCGCCTTCAGATCGGCGGAGTCCACCTTCGCCGAGTACCTGGTGAGCTCCGAGGTGGTCGAGCCGTCGTCGGAGTAGGCGAACACACCATCGCTGTTGAGGCAGTACGTGGACACGTCCGGTGCGGTCTTGCCGTCCTGCTTCACCGAGAACTCGTAGCAGTCGACGTTGCCACCGGCGATGGTCTTCGTGAGCTTCTTGGTCTGCACCTTGGTGCCGAGGAGCGGCACGAACGCCTTCATGTAGGCGAGGATCTGCACCGGGTTGAACAGCAGGCCGGCCGATTGGAAGTCGTCGGCGTGGCCGCCCTCACCCTTGTTGGTGGTGCAGGTCGGCTTGTCGACGTCGGGCGTGACGAAGCAGTTGATCGTGTCGACGCCGTCGTCGATGTAGATCGTCTTGCTGCCGTCGGCGTCGGCGAACTCGAGCCGACCCTTCGGCGGCGCCTGCACGATGCGCATCGTCGAGGGCCCACCGCTGCTGTCCTTCTGCGTGACCTTGTACTCAGCCGTGTAGCTGAGCGTCTTGGCCTTGTCGGCGCGAGCGATGAAGGCGTCGAGGTCCTTGTCGCCCGTGGTGCCCTTCTCGAGGTTGTCCGACGTCTTCTTGATGTCGTTGACCGTCTTGCGTGCTTCGTTCGCCTTCTTGGCCACGCCGCAACCCGACGCGAGGAACACGACGACCACGACCAGTGTGAATACCCGCCTCATGCGGTGCACGGTACCGAAGGATCGCTGCCCAGACGGGCATCGTCGCGTCGCGATCAGGCGACGATGTTCACCAGCTTGGGAGGACGCACGATGACCTTCTTCGGCGACGCGCCGGCCAGCTGCTCCCGGACCTTCTCGCTCTCGAGGGCGAGCGCCTCAGCCTCCGCTTCGCCGATCGTGGGCGGCACCTCGAGCCGGTCACGGACCTTGCCGTTCACCTGCACGATCATCGTCACGGAGTCGATCCGCGCGAGGTCGGGATCGGCAACCGGCCACTGGTGCTCGTGGACATGATCACCGTGGCGGCGTTCCCACAGCTCGGCGGCGATGTGCGGTGCCATCGGCGCCATGAGAAGGAGCAGGGTGTCGACCGCCTCGTCGGTGGCGCCCTCCTTGTAGAGGAGGTTGGTGAACTCCATGAGCGCCGCCACCGCGGTGTTGTACGACCAGCGGTCGTACTCCTCGGTGACGCGGGCGATCAGCCGGTGGGCGGCGCGGTCGACCACGTCGGTGGTCGGCGCGGATGGCGCGGCGTCGGGCTCGGTCGCCAGCCGCCACACGCGGTTGAGGAACCGCGAGCAGCCGGCGATGATCTCGTCGGTCTGCTCGCTCCAGTCGACGTCGTCGGCCGGCGGCCCCACGAACAGGTGGAACAGGCGCAGGGCGTCGGCGCCGACGGTGTCGAGATAGCGGCTGGGGGCGACCAGGTTTCCCTTTGACTTCGACATCTTCGACCCGCCCATGCGGATCATCCCCTGCGTGAACAGCCGTGCGAACGGCTCGCGCAGGTCGACCGGCGCCATCCCGATGTCGGCGAGCGCCTTCATGAAGAAGCGGGCGTACATCAGGTGGAGGATGGCGTGCTCGATCCCGCCGATGTACTGGTCGACGGGCATCCACGTGGAGACCGCGTCCTTGCCGAACGGCTCCTCGTCGTTGAACGGGTCGCAGAACCGCAGGAAGTACCACGAGGAGTCGACGAACGTGTCCATCGTGTCGGTCTCGCGGGTCGCCGGACCACCGCACAGAGGGCAGGTCGTGTGGAGGAAGCCCTCATGGAATCGCAGCGGCGACTCCCCGGTCGGGCGGAACTCGACGTCGTCCGGCGCGACGATCGGCAGCTGGTCCTCGGGCACGGGCACCATGCCGTGGGTGGGGCAGTAGACGACGGGGATGGGGCAGCCCCAGAACCGCTGGCGGCTGAGGAGCCAGTCACGGAGGCGGAAGTTGACCTTGCGCTCGCCCACACCCTGGTCGACCAGCCAGTCGATGGCCTTCTGCTTGGCCTCGGCGGTGTCGGTGATCCCGTCGAGCCACCGGCTGTTGACCCTCGGCCCCTCGCCGGTGTAGGCCTCGCCCTCCCACCCGTCCGGGGGCTCGACGGTGCGGACGACCGGCAACCCGTACGCCTGCGCGAAGTCCCAGTCCCGCTGGTCCTCGGCCGGTACCGCCATGATCGCCCCGGTTCCATAGGTCATCAGGACGTAGTCGGCGAGGTAGATCGGAACGTCCTCGCCGTTGAAGGGGTTGACGGCGTAGCTCCCGGTGAAGACGCCCCGCTTCTCGAGCGCCCCCTCCGTCGACAGCCGGTCGATCTCGGTCTCGCGACGCACCTGTTCGACGAACGCCTCCACCTCGGGGCGGCGGTCGTCGGTGGTGATCTGCGTCACGAGCGGGTGCTCGGGCGCGACGACCGCGTAGGTCATGCCGAACGCAGTGTCGGGGCGGGTGGTGAACACGCGCATCGAGAGGTCGTCGCGTCCCGCGATCCTCATCGTGAACTCCGCGCCCTCGCTCCGGCCGATCCAGTTGCGCTGCATCACCTTCACGCGCTCGGGCCACTCGAGGGTCTCGAGGTCGTCGAGCAGCTCCTGCGCGTACGCCGTGATCTTGAAGAACCACTGCTCGAGATCGCGCTTGGTGACGACGTCGCCCGACCGCTCGCAGGTGCCGTCGGGCAGCACCTGCTCGTTGGCGAGCACCGTCTGGCATCCCGGGCACCAGTTGACCGGCGCGTTGGCGCGGTAGGCGAGACCCGCGTCGAGGAGCCGCAGGAAGATCGTCTGCGTCCCCTTGATGTAGTCGGGGTCGTGGCTGCGGACCTCGCGGCGCCAGTCGTAGCTGGCGCCGATGCCCTTCAGGCTCTCGGTCAGCTCAGCGACGCGCTCGTCGGTGAACGGTCGAGGGTGGACACCCGTCTTGATGGCCGCGTTCTCGGCGGGCAGGCCGAAGGAATCGAAGCCGATCGGGCTGAGCACCGCGTACCCGTTCATCGTGCGGTATCGCGTGATGAGATCGCCGAAGGTGTAGTTGCGGACATGGCCCATGTGCGCGGGCCCGCTCGGGTACGGATACATGCAGAGCACGTAGAACTTGGGCCGAGGGTCGTCGTTGTCGACCTGGTAGGTGCCCCACTCCTCCCATCGCTGCTGCCACTTCGCTTCGATCGCCTGGGGGTCGTAGGCCTCGGCCATGGAGGGCGATGCTAATTGGGCGGCAACGCGAGCCCCGGTGGCGGGGCGTCCTCGACACCCGTTCGTGTCACCGCGCCGGCGTACGCTCCGAACATGTGTTTGGTCTGCGAGCGATATGAGGAGCGGGTGCGCTCTGGTACCGTGGCGATCCCTGACGGGGCTATAGCTCAGGTGGTAGAGCGCTTCCATGGCATGGAAGAGGTCGAGAGTTCGAGTCTCTCTAGCTCCACTTTCTTCCAGGTGGTCGAGGACATCGGCTACACGCTCGGCGGGCTGATCGCGGGCGAAGGCTGCTTCTCGGTCGCGCGGCGACAAGAGTCCTTCAGGGACGGATCGCCTCGACTGCGCTTCGTCTTCGCGATGTCCCTTGCCGACCGCGATCTCGCGCTCCTCGTCGCTCTGCAGCAGGCGCTCCACGCCGGGGCGATTCGCCACGAGCCCGCGAGATCGGAACGATGGCTGGCACAGGTCGTGCTGACCGTCACCGGCGAGAGATCGCACCTCCGATCCACGATCCCGTTCTGCGAGCGATTCCTGCTTCCGAGTGCGAAGCGGGTGCAGTTCGAGCAATGGCGCGACCGCTTGCTCGAGTACAGGCGTCGGCGGAGCCAGCTCCACCCAACCGGACGCTCGGTCTGCCGTGAACCCGGCTGCACGGGCCTCGTACGCGGCCGCGGCTTGTGCCGGCACCACTACTACCTGGAGACCGGGTGGTGAGCCGGGCGCGGTTCCTCGCCGGTGTCGTCGCCGGCGAGGGCCACTTCGCACACAACGTCTCGAAGCGAGCGTTTCGCTTCGCCGTCGCCCTCGGCGCCACCGACCGGATGACGTGCGAGCTGATGCTCCAGTTCTTCGGCGTCGGCCACGTCAACGAGTACCCACGCCGCAAGGAGCACTACGACGATGAGGTGGTCTTCGCCGTCCGCCGGCTGACCGACCTCGTCGCCGTGATCGTCCCGTTCATGGACGACCACCTGCCCGCGTCGTTCAAGCGCGAGCAGTACGAAGCGTGGCGCGCCGACCTGCTCGACTACTGGGAGCACCGAGCGAAACGCCGGCGTCCATGCACCGTCGACGGGTGCGACGAGCCCCAACGGGCGAAGGGCCTCTGCCGCCGGCACTACTACCTGGCCCATCACGCCTGAGCGGCGACGAACACCTCCGAGCGCCACCGGCTCCTGCCGGAGCGCTACGCGAGCGGTGGGCCGCCGGGCAGCTGCTCCGGGCGCAGCCAGGTCCGCAGGAAGGCGTCGGCCTTCGCGACCGCGCCGGCGAACGGGCCGCCGGCATGCGCCATCGCCTCGGCGGTCATCGCCGAGATCAGCGAACCGACGTCGTCGAGCACCTGTCGCGGCGTCGCGTCAGGGCTGGAGCGATAGCCGAGCACGCCGCCGGAGTTGCACACGAAGTCGGCGTGCGCCCCGACCCCGCGCGAGCGCAGCCCGTCGAGGCCCGCTCTCGTGTAGGGCACGTTGCTGGCCGGGACGACGACCGGCGCCTGTACCGACGCCGCGACCACCTCGTCGATCACGCCGGTTCGGGCACCGGGAACGAGCACGTCGCACTCGACCGAGAACAGCGCCACCGCCGGCGACACGGGCACTCCCGCAAGGTGCACGAAGGCATCGCCGTCGGCGGCGCGCAACGACCACAGGCGCTCGATGTCGAGCCCGTTCGGGTCGGCGATGCATCCTTCGACCGTCGACACCGCGACCACCCGGCCGCCGCGACGGACGACCTCCCGAGCCACACCGCCTCCGACCTTGCCGAACCCCTCGATCGCGACCGACCGGCCCTGCAGGCCTCCGGGACCGCACGCGACGTCACACGCGACCGCGACACCGAAGCCGGTGACGAGGTCCTCGAACGCGATGCCGTCGACGACGGCGCGGATCGGGTGCCGGGTGTCGTCGGCGGTGCGCAACGACGCGAAGTCCGACTCGGAGGTGCCGAGATCGGCGCCCGTGAGGAACGTCCGGGCTTCGACGAGCGGACGGATCTCCTCGCAGTAGCGCCGGATGGCGTCGTCGCGCTCGGCCGCCGACGAGCGCACCACGGCCTTCGCTCCGCCCAGGTGCACACCGAGCACTCCGAACTTGTAGGTCATGGCGCGGGCGAGCAGCGCCGCCTCGTGCTCCGACACGTCCGCGGCGAGGCGGGTGCCGCCGGCCGAGTGCGCGACGTCGTCGAGATCGAACGCGATGACCGCGTCGACCGTCGAGAGCCGGACGAACCGCACGTGCCCTATCCGCGGCTCACGGGCTACCGGCTACTCGCCGGACGCCGCGACGCGGTCGGAGGCGGACGACGAGGGCGACGACGAGGCCACCGGCGACGCCGGCTCCCACGCCACACGCGCCGCGTCGGACCACAGCCGCTCGAGGTCGTAGTAGCGCCGCGCCTCCTCGAGGAACACGTGCACGACGAAGTCGCCATAGTCCATCAGCACCCACCGCGCGTCGTCGAGGCCCTCGATCCGGATCGGCGCCGGCCCGCCGACCTCCTTGACCTTGCGCTCGACCTCCTCCGCGATCGTTCGCACGAGCCGGTCGTTGCTCCCGCTCGTGATCACGAAGAGGTCGGTGATGGCGAGCACCGGACCGACCTCGAGGATCACCGTGTCGGTCGCCTTCTTGTCGTCGGCCGCCTGAGCCGCTGCCGTCGCCCAGGAGCGCACGTCGTCCGCGTCGCTGGTCCTGCGGCTGGTCGTCACGCCTTCATCACGCTTGCTTCGTGCCCTTTCGACTCGTTGAAGCGTACAGACCCGCCTCACGTATGCAACGAATCGCTCCCTCGGGGACGAGGTAGTCGAGCGGACGTCCATCCGACGCTCGGGCGCGCAGGTCGGTCGAGGAGATCTCGAGCGCCGGAATGGTCACGACCGACACCTCCCAACCGTGCGATCGCAGAAGGGCGACCGGCACGTCGGCACCGGGCCGATTGACGACGACGAGGCGGGCCAGAGCTCGGACCTCCTCGACGCGGATCCACGTGTCGAGGTCGTCGGCGACATCGGCGCCGACGATCAGGAACAGCTCGGCATCGGGATCTCGCCGGCGCAGCTCGGCGAGCGTGTCGGCGGTGTAGCTCGCCCCGCCCCGCACCAGCTCGAGGTCACTCGCCTCGACGCCGGCGACGTCGCCCACGGCCGCGCGCACCATCGCCAGCCGATCCCGACCGGGCGAGATCGCCCGGCTGCCGACCTTCTGCCACGGCTCGTTCGCCACGACGAGCAGCACAGAGTCGAGCGACAGCTCATGGCGAACGTTGACGGCGGCGACGAGGTGGCCGACGTGGATCGGGTCGAAGGTGCCGCCGAGGACGCCGATGCGCCGGCCCCCCCGGCCACCGTTGCCGTCCCCGCCCCCCACGTCAGCTTCCCGCGAGCCGGGCGACGACCTCGCCGAACTGCTCCATCTCCGGTTCGTGCACCACGAGGTAGCTGATCCCGAGCTCCTCGCGGCGCTGCTGCAGCGTGTCGACCATCGAGTCGACGGTGCCGGCGAGAGCGATCGGCATCTCCAGCGCGTCCTCCGGAGTGACCCCGAACCCCGGTGCGAGGTTCTCCGCGACCGACCGAGGATCGTCGGTGAAGACGACGAAGAACGTGAGGCACTGCAGCTCGAGGTCGTCGAACCGCTCGCCGGCGGCCTCGCGCACCCACTCGAGACGCTCCTTGTAGAGCGACGCCACGGCCGACTTCGCGACGTCCTGGTTGACGGCGCCCGACCGCAGGTTGGGGTTGATGCCGACGATGTCGGCCTCCTGGGCCGCAACCGTCAGCACCTTCCGCCCGCCGCCGCCGATGAGGATCTTCGGTGTGGTCGCGGAGGCCGGCCGGGGATCGCCCTTCGCGCCGGTGACCGCGTAGTGCGACCCACGGAGGTCGGCGACGCCGCCGCGCCACATCTGCTTCATGATCCGCAGGCCCTCGACCATGCGGTCGACCCGAACGGACGGCTCGTCGTAGGCGATGCCCGACTCGTCGTAGTCGCTCTTGAGCCAGCCGGCGCCCAGCCCGAACTCGACGCGGCCACCGGACGCGAGGTCGAGCGTGGCGATCTCCTTCGCCACGACGACCGGGTGGCGATAGTCGTTGTCGAGCACGAGCGTGCCGACGTTGAGCCGGTCGGTCGCCTCGGCGGCGATCGTGAGCGCGACGAGCGGTCCCCACTGGTCGCCGAAGTGGTCGGGGATGAAGAGGGTCGAGTACCCGAGGTCCTCGATCTTGCGCGCCTTGTCGCGCCACGCCTTGCCGTCTGGAGCGGAGGAGGTCTGGACAGCGAAGCGGAACGGCTTGGTCACCCGCCGAACGCTACCGACTCGGGCCGCTCAGAGGTTGCCTCGGCGCGCCTGCTCCCGCTCGATCGCCTCGAACAGCGCCTTGAAGTTCCCGGCGCCGAACCCCTTGGCCCCCTCGCGTTGGATGATCTCGACGAACACCGTGGGCCGGTCGGTGATCGTCTCGCTGAACAGCTGGAGCAGGTAACCGTCCTGGTCTCGGTCGACGAGGACGCCGAGGCGCTGCAGGTCGTCCCACGGCAGTCGAAGGTCGCCGAGGCGGGCGCGGACGTCGTCGTAGTAGGCGTCGGGGACCCGCAGGAACCGGAGGCCCCGGTCGTGCAGCGCCTGCACCGTCGCGATGATGTCGTCGGTGCGCAGCGCGAGGTGCTGCACCCCGGGGCAGCCGTAGTAGTCGAGGTACTCCTGGATCTGGCTCTTACCCTTGCGGCCCGCGGCCGGCTCGTTGATCGGCAGGACGACCTTCGACCCGTCCCACACGACCGTCGACATGAGGGCCGAGTACTCGGTCGAGATCTGGTCGTCGTCGAAGTGGAGGAGCTGGTCGAAGCCGAGCGCCGACCGGTAGAACTCGACCCAGCGATCGAGGGCGCCCAGCTCGACGTTCCCGACCACGTGGTCGAGCGAGCGGATGCCGACCGCCGGCGCCACCGGCTCGGCCGGGAGGTTGTCGTCGCTGAAGCCCGGCCAGAAGCGGCCGTTGTAGCCGGATCGTTCGACGAAGCTGTGCTGCGTGTCGCCGTAGGCCGCGACGCTCGCGACGACGATGCGCCCGTCACCGTCCTCGGCGACGGCGGGCGCCGCGAGCCCGACGGCGCCGCGGAGCAGCGCGGCGTCGTAGGCGGCGCAGGCGTCGGACACGGTGATCGCCAGATCGCGGACGCCATCGCCGTGGTCGCGGTGGTGGCGGGCGATCGGCGAGTCGGGACCGAGACCGCCGGTGACGACGAACCGGATGGCGCCCTGTTCGAGGACGTAGGACACGCGATCGGCCACGCCGGTCTCCGGTCCGCAGTACGCGGTGACTCGGAACCCGAAGACCGAGCACCAGAACTGCGCCGCCTGGCGGGCGTTTCCGACCCACCACTCGATGTGATCCCACCCCTGGAAGTAGGTGACCGGAGGCGACGAGAGATCACGGTCGTGAAGGGTGTCGGTCATCGGTCGGCGCCTCGTGCCTGGAGCCGGTCGCGGTCGAGGCCGTCCCAGAACGCCTTCACGCCGTCGAGCATCTCGGCCGCGCCGCGGAGGAAGCGTTCCTCGTCGAAGCCGGGCGTCGCCCACGCCTCCACCAGCTCGTCATCGGTGTGCGCGGCGTGCTGGTCCTCGACCTTGTCGTGCCACGTCCAGAACGCGAGGTGGAGGTCGGGGCACCCGCGTGCCTTGAACGCCATGAGGCCGGCGATGAGCTCCTTCCAGAAGCCGGCGGCCGCCCAGTGCTCCACCGCGTAGGACGCACCCTCCGCGGTCGACGGGTCGTCGGCGCCGTAGATGCGAAGGAGCTCGTCGCAGAAAAACGCGGTGGAGGGGGAGGCGTGACGCCGCTTGCCGAGATCCGCGAACGTCAGCCCGAGCGGCGCTGCGAAGCGCACGAGCCATTCGAAGTGCGCCGCCGGGTGGCGGTAGCGGCTGCCGTCGACGGTGCCCTCCGTGGAGACGAGGTCGGCGTCGACCACCTCGCCGTCGAGCGCCCTGGTGGCTCCCGGCCGGCCGGAGCCCCCTTCGGCCGGCCGGAACACCACACCAAGCTCGTTCATCAGGATCTCCTTGCCGGCCCGGTAGGTGTCGAGGTCGGCCGCGTTGATCACCTTGCGCAGCTGGGCGACGACGAACTCGTGTGAGAACACGGAGAACTGCACGGTGAGATGCCGGACGTCGTCACGGGTCGCCTCGCCGGTCGCGAACCACCGGGTGTACCGGTTGTCGACGACGACGGGATGGGCGTGGACGAGTGCGTCGACCTGGGTGCGGAATGCCTCGATGCCCCGGCTGTCGATTCGACGGGTGTCGGTCAGCGTCACGGCGGTCCCCCTTCGCTGGACACTCTGTACCCGCACTCAATTCGATGAACCGCAGAAGGTCAATGAACACCGGCTCTGCTGTACATAACGGTCAACGACGGTGCCGCCTCGGCCTACGATCTGGTCATGGTGACCACCGTCACGCTCGACGACCTTGACCGCCGGCTCATCGGGGAGATGGCCCGACGGCCGCGCACCGGGGTGCTCGAGCTGTCCAGGCGCCTCGGCGTCGCCCGAGGGACCGTGCAGGCGCGCCTCGACAAGCTCGTGTCCCGTCGGGCGATCACCGGGTTCGGCCCCGATCTCGACCTCGCGGCCCTCGGCTACGAGGTGCTCGCCTTCTGCACGCTCGACATCGCCCAAGGCCGCCTCGCCGACGTCGTCCAGCACCTGCGGGACGAGATCCCCGAGGTCCTCGAGGCCCACTCGACGAGCGGACCCGGCGATCTGCACTGCCGCGTCGTGGCCCACGACAACGCGCACCTCCAGGACGTCATCAGCCGGATGCTCGAGGTGCACGGGATCATGCGGACGTCGACCGTGATCGCGCTCAAGGACCAGATCCCCTACCGCATCCTGCCGCTCGTCGAGTCACGAAGCTGACGCGAGGCGGTGGAGCGGGAACGAAGTCGTGGAACCGGGGCCGCGCCCCTACCCTGGTCGGTGTGACACCGCCCTGGTCACCGCAGTCGTGGCGCGGGTTTCCGGCCGAGCAGCAGCCCGAGTGGCCCGACGAGGCCGAGCTGGAGCGCGTCCTCAAGCGCCTCTCCACCCTTCCACCGCTGGTGTTCGCGGGCGAGGCGCGCCAGCTCACCGCATCGCTCGGGCAGGTGGCCTCCGGCAACGCGTTCCTTCTCCAGGCCGGCGACTGCGCCGAGTCGTTCCACGAGTTCTCCGCCGACAGCATCCGCGACAAGCTCAAGGTCATCCTGCAGATGGCGGTCGTGCTCACCTACGGCGCCGGCGTGCCCGTGGTCAAGGTCGGTCGGATCGCCGGGCAGTTCGCCAAGCCCCGCTCATCGGCGACCGAACGCATCGGCGACCTCGTGCTGCCCTCGTTCCGCGGTCACATGGTCAACGACGATGCACCGACGGCACCGGGGCGCGTCCCCGACCCCGAGCGGCTCATCGCGAGCTACCACCAGGCCGCGTCGACGCTCAACCTCTTGCGCGCCTTCACGAAGGGCGGCTTCGCCGACCTCTCCCAGGTCCACATGTGGAACCAGCAGTTCGTGACGTCGAGCGCCGAAGGCCGGCGGTACGAAGCCATCGCGGGCGAGATCGACCGCGCCCTGCGGTTCATGGCGGCGTGCGGCATCGACGTCGGTGCCCACGTCAACCTCCACCAGGTCGACTTCTCGACCAGCCACGAGGCCCTGATCCTCGGCTACGAGGAAGCCCTGACGCGGCAGGACTCGCTCACCGGTGACTGGTACGACACCTCGGCGCACATGCTCTGGATCGGCGAGCGGACCCGCCGCCTCGACGGCGCACACTTCGAGTTCCTGAGGGGCGTGCGCAACCCCGTGGGCTGCAAGATCGGACCGTCGGTCACCACCGACGAGGTGCTCGAGATCTGCGAGGCGCTCAACCCCGGGCGGATCCCGGGCCGGCTGACGCTCATCAGCAGGATGGGCGCCGACAAGGTCGGCGACGCACTTCCGGCCCTCGTGCGGGCGGCGCGCGACCGCGGCCACCCGGTCGTGTGGGCGTGCGACCCGATGCACGGCAACACCTTCACGAGCGAGTCGGGGCGCAAGACGCGCCACTTCGACGACGTCCTCGCCGAGATCCGCGAGTTCTTCACGGTCCATCATGCCGAGGGCACGTGGCCGGGCGGCGTCCATGTCGAGCTCACCGGCGACGACGTCACCGAGTGCCTCGGCGGTGCCGAGGAGGTGCTCGAGGCCCAGCTCGGCACGAACTACACGACGATGTGCGACCCGCGGCTCAACGCCCGGCAGTCGATCGACCTCGCCTTCCGGGTCGCCGAGCTGCTGCGAGGCTGACGGCGGGCTCGCGGGGCGTGCGTCCGGCCACTCACCGCGCTCGAATCCCTCATCGGGCCCGACTCGCTGCCGATCAGCGTCCAGGCGCCCTGTGACGGAGGACGGATGGCGATGGAGCTCGCCCGGATCGTGCGACGGCGCGCCGACCCGGGAGCCACGATCGGTAGCGATGCGGTATCGGGCCGGCGGAGCACCGATGCTGGCCCCATTGACGTGTCGGAAGAGGTCAGCGACGTGTGGGTGACGGTGGGAACCGCAGCCGAGAAGTCGGGCGTGAGCACCGGCACCATTCGCCAGTGGTATCGGTCGGGTCGGCTGCCGACGCAGCGCAGCGAGGGAGAGCGAGGCGTCTTCCTCGTGCCCATCGAAGACGTTCTCCGGCTGGCGCGCCTCGTGGAGGAGACCGGTGACATGGGCGACGACGCCATTCTCGACCTCGATGCCGACTACTGGTCGGCCGCGACCGAAGCAGCCCGCGCCGACGCCGCGGAGGCCCGGCACTTCGCGGCCGCCGCCCGGGAGGACGCCGACGCCGCGTCCGCTCGCGCCGATGCCGCCGAGCACGAGCGTGACGAGCTGGCCGAGCGCGTCGAGGCGGTCGAGCAGGAGCGCGACGCGGCGCGAGCCGAGGCGGAATCGTCGTCCGGCGCGCTCGCGGAGGCCGAGGCGCGCCAGCGCCGGCTGACGGCGCGACTCGACGACATGGCGAGGCGTCTTGCGACCGCCGAGGAATCGGCCCTCGGGGCTGCCGCCCGGGCCAACGAAGCCGAGGGGCTCCTCGAGCAGGCGGCGCCGCACACCGAGTTCCTGCGCCAGCAGCTCGAGGAGGCGAACGCCGAGCTGCGCACGCTGCGCTCCCGCATCGTGCAGCTCGAAGAAGACCTGCGAGTCGCTCGCTCGTTCGCCTCGGTGACCGACCACTCCTGGCTCGACGCCGGCGTGCCCGGCTACAAGGGCCCCGTGCGCGAACAGGGCGGTCGCGACACACCCCCGGAGGAGACGCTCCTCGCGAGCGACGACCGCTCGACCCGACGGCCGCAGTTCCCAGGCCCGCTGACCGGCGCCGCTGCCGACGCCGGTGCCGAGGCCGGCGACGACGACGTCCCGGAGCCGTTCGCGGTCGACGAGTTCGAGAACGACCGCGCCCCAGAGCCGCGGCCCGCGCCGCCGGTCAACCCCGGAGCGCGCCGCCGGCGACCCGAGTTCGACTTCGGTAGCGCGGCGGATGATCTCCTCCCCGAGGAGCCTCCGAAGCACCGACGGCGCTGACGCAATCGCCACGCGGGCCCGATTCCCTTAAAACTTGATCGGAATACTCGGGTTTTGCTAGACAGGGAGCAGTGACCGCCGCGCTCCCCCACGACCTGCTGCGCACCGCCGGTGCGCCGCCGGCCGCCGAGGGCGCGACCCCTCACGAGTGTCACGACGAGCACTGTCCGGTCGGCTGACCGTCACCGTCCCTCGTCGCCCGCTCCGGGCCTCCGGCCCGACCTCACTCGTCATCGGGGATCTCTCACGTGCATCTCGATCCGGGCATCGCCGCTGCCGGCCTGCTCGTCGGTTTCACCGTCGGGCTGACCGGCATGGGCGGCGGCGCGCTGCTCACGCCGCTGATGATCCTCTTCTTCCGCGTCTCGCCGCTCGCCGCAGTGTCGAGCGACCTGCTCGTGTCACTCGTGATGAAGCCGGTCGGCGCCAGCGTCCACCTGCGGCGCGGCACGGTGCGGACCGACCTCGTGAAGTGGCTTGCCATCGGGTCGGTCCCCGCCGCGTTTGCCGGCGTCCTGCTGCTGAAGGCGCTCGGCGGTGACGATCTCGATCCGGTCGTCAAGCACGCGCTCGGCGCCGCGCTGATCCTCGCCGCCGCCGCGATGATCGTCAAGGCGCAGCTGAACGCGCGGCGGGCCACCGGCGCCGGGGGGCCCGCGCCGGCGATCGTCGTCCGGCCCATTCCCACCCTTGCCGTCGGCGTGGCCGGTGGACTCGTCGTCGGCATGACCTCGGTCGGCTCGGGGTCGCTGATCATCGTCCTGCTGCTGTTCCTCTATCCCGGCCTCTCGTCGGCGGAGCTGGTGGGCACCGACCTCGTCCAGGCAATCCCCCTCGTCGCCTCCGCCGCCCTCGGGCACCTGCTGTTCGGCCACGTGTCGCTCGCACTCACGGCGTCACTGGTCGTCGGCGCCCTCCCCGGCGTCTACGCCGGCGCCCGCCTCTCGGCCCGCGCGCCGGAGCGTGTGGTGAGACCGGCCCTGTTCCTCGTGCTGCTCACTTCGGGCTTGAAGCTCGTCCAGGTCATCTAGGAGTCCAAATGGCGAACACCTACACCGTCGAGGTCGGCGGCCCGGCGGGATTCGACCCCGAGACACGTGCCGATGTCGACGCGACCATCGCCAAGTTCCGGCGGATGCTGAAGCTCTACCTCGACGGACAGCTCGAGGAGGACCGCTTCCGCGTCTTCCGGCTCAACAACGGGATCTACGGTCAGCGCCAGGGCGGTCGCAACCAGATGGTTCGCGTCAAGCTGCCCTACGGCTCCGTCCAGCCGCACCAGCTCGAGCTGCTCGGCCACATCGCCGACACCTACTCGCGCGGCTGGGGACACATCACCACGCGGCAGAACATCCAGTTCCACTACGTGCAGCTCGAGCGCGTACCCGACCTCCTCGAGGAGCTCGCCGACGCCGGGCTCACGACCCGCGAGGCCTGCGGCGACACGGTCCGCAACGTGACCGGCTGCCACCTCGCCGGCGCCTGCCCGTTCGAGGTGCTCGACATCTCCGCGTGGGCGGAGGCCGCCTACCGGCACTTCCTGCACCATCCCTATGCGCAGCGACTCCCGCGCAAGTTCAAGATCAACTTCTCCGGCTGCGCCACCGACTGCGGTCAGGCGATGTTCAACGACGTCGGTGTCGTGGCCGTCGCCCGCCCGCTTCCCGACGGCACGGTCGAGCCGGGATTCCGGGTGTTCATCGCCGGCGGGCTCGGCGCGAACCCGCGTGCAGCCCAAGCGCTGGAGGAGTTCACCCCCCGCGAACGCCTTCTGGAGACCATCGAGGCGGTGCTGCGCACGTTCGACCACTACGGCTTCCGCGACAACAAGCTGCGCGCCCGGATGAAGTGGCTGCAGGACACGATGGGCATCGACGAGGTGCGCCGTCACGTGTTGAGGGAGCGCAACCTCCTGATGGCGTCGTCGACGTGGCCCGGCGACGTGCCGGAGCTCGTGCAGGAGCGAGGCGACGCTCCCGCGGGCGTCGCCACCGGCATCGAGCCGACGGTCGTCGGCACACCCGTGCCGCTGCGCCTCGGCGGCGACGGGCCGTCGAACGGCTACGCCCGGTGGGAGAAGGCGAACGTCGTGCGGGGCGTCGCCAACGGCACCGTGTCCGCGTACGCCCATGCGCCCCTCGGCGACATCACCGGAGACCAGTTCCGCGCTCTCGCGGCGATCCAGCGGGAGCTCGGCGCGTCGGTGCGGACGACGAACCGGCAGAACCTCGTGTTCCGCGACCTCACCGAGGACCAGCTCCCCCGGCTCCACGAACAGCTCGTCGCCATGGGGATGGACCGGCCCGGGGCCGAGCTCGTCCGTGACGTGGTCGCCTGCCCGGGCACCGACACCTGCAACCTCGCGGTGACCCAGAGCCGCGGTCTCGCCGATGCCATCGGCGCGGCCCTCGAGGACGCGGGGCTCGGTGACGTCGGTGGGGTCCGAATCAACATCTCGGGCTGCACGAACTCCTGCGGGCAGCACCACGTCGCCGACATCGGGTTCCACGGTGCGGAGCGGCGCGCCCACGGGACGTCGGCACCCGGCTACCAGATGCTCCTCGGGGGTCGCCTCGGCCAGACCGAGGTGAAGTTCGGCGAGAAGGCGCTGCGGCTGCCCGCCAGGCGCGCACCGGAGGCCGTGGTCCAGGTCGTGGGTCGCTTCGTCGCCGAGCGGGAGGCCGGCGAGACGTTCGCCGACTGGCTCGACCGGTCGGGCGGTGCGAAGGCGGTCGGTGCGGCGTTGAAGGCGCTCGACGAGTGGCCGACGCCGGAGGAGCGGCCGGAGTTCTACGTCGACTACGGCGAGCAGGGTCCCTACGTCGCCGAGGTCGGCGAGGGCGAGTGCGCAGCCGGATGACCGTCACCGAGCGGCAAGCACTCGCGGCCGAAGGCCGCCGCCCCGCAGAGCGAGGCCAGACGGTCGGCGCCGTCGGGAGCGCCAGCGAGCAGGCGCCAGCCGAGCGGCAAGCTCTCGCGGCCGAAGGCCGCCGCCCCGCAGAGCGAGGCCAGACGGTATGGCTGACGGGGTTGCCGTCGGCGGGGAAGTCGACGATCGCCCGCGCCCTCGAGAAGCGGCTCCTCGACGCCGGCGAGCGGGTCGAGGTCCTCGACGGCGACGTCGTGCGCGAGCACCTCACCAGGGGCCTCGGCTTCTCACGGGAGGATCGCGACGAGAACGTCCGGCGGATCGGGTTCGTGGCGAACCTGCTGTCGCGCAATGGGGTGACGGTGATCTGCCCGGTGATCGCGCCGTACCGCTCGACCCGCGCCGCGGTGCGCGCCTCGCACGAGGCCAGGTTCGTCGAGGTCCACGTCTCGACGCCGGTCGATGTGTGCTCGGAGCGCGACGTCAAGGGCCTCTACGCCCGGCAACGGGCCGGCGAGCTCTCGGGGCTGACCGGCGTCGACGATCCCTACGAGCCGCCGCTCGCGCCCGAGGTCGCGGTACCGACCCAGGAGCTGTCGGTCGACGAGTCGGTCGACCGCATCTGGCAGGTGTTGCAGTCGCGATGAGCACCACCGAGCTCGACGAGAAGGCACTCGACGACGAGGCCCTCGCGGCCCTCTCGGCATCGTTCGAGACGGTGCCGGCATCGAAGGTCGTGCGCTGGGCGGTCGACACGTTCGGCGACGATCTGGTGATCGCGGCCTCGTTCCAGGACGCGGTGCTCGTCGATGTGGCCACCCGGGTCCGGCCCGACATCGAGGTCGTGTTCATCGACACGGGCGACCACTTCCCCGAGACGTACGAGACGGTGGAACGCGTTCGGGCTCGCTACCACCTCAACCTCCGCGTGATCCGTGTCCCCGAACCGGAGATCCCCTTCCATGTGCTCGACCCGGTGCGGTGTTGCAGCGACGCCAAGGTGGCCGCCCTCGAGGAGGCGCTTCGCGGGCGGCGCGCCTGGATGAGCGGGCTCCGGCGCGCCGAGGCCGTCACTCGTGCGGATGCGCCGATCGTCGGCCGCGATCGCCGCGGCCTGGTGAAGATCAACCCGTTGGCGACCTGGTCCGACCTCGACGTGTCGGGCTACGTGGCCACCAACGGCGTCCCCTACAACCCGCTTCTCGACCAGGGCTATCCGTCGATCGGCTGCATGCCGACCACGAAGCCCGTCGAGCCGGGCGCCGATCCCCGATCCGGCCGCTGGGCCGGGTCCGACAAGACCGAGTGCGGACTCCACGAATGACCCTTCTCGAAGACTCCCCCCGTCGCACCCGCCGGCTCTCCGAACTCGACGCGCTCGAGGCCGAGGCGATCTTCATCATGCGCGAGGTCGCGGCCGAGCTCGAGCGACCGGTGCTGCTGTTCTCCGGCGGCAAGGACTCGATCGTGCTGCTGCGGCTCGCGGAGAAGGCGTTCCGTCCGGGCCGGTTCCCCTTCCCGGTCATGCACATCGACACCGGGCACAACTTCCCGGAGGCGCTCGAGTTCCGCGACCGGCGGATGGGCGAGCTGGGCGAGACGCTCGTCGTCGGGTCGGTGCAGGACGACATCGACGCCGGCCGCGTCGTCGAGGAGCGGGGACCCCGAGCGTCGCGGAACCGGCTGCAGACGGCGACGCTGCTCCGGATGATCGAGGAGCACGGGTTCGACGCCGCGTTCGGCGGCGCCCGTCGTGACGAGGAGAAGGCGCGTGCCAAGGAGCGCGTGTTCTCCTTCCGCGACGACTTCGGCCAGTGGGATCCGAAGAACCAGCGTCCCGAGCTGTGGTCGCTCTACAACGGACGCATCCGCCGCGGGGAGCACATCCGCGCCTTCCCGATCTCCAACTGGACCGAGACCGACGTGTGGGAGTACGTCGCCCGAGAGCGCCTCGAGGTGCCATCGATCTACTTCTCGCACGAGCGTGAGGTCGTCGAGCGCGATGGGATGTTGCTCGCCGTCGGCGGCCCGGTCGTGCCGCTTGCGTCGGAGGCGCCCTTCTGCGAGACGGTCCGCTATCGCACCGTCGGCGACATGAGCTGCACCGGCGCCGTGAGGTCGACGGCCTCGACGGTCGAGGAGGTCATCGAGGAGGTCGCCGCCACGCGCATCACGGAACGTGGGGCGACGCGCGCGGACGACAAGTTCTCCGAGGCGGCCATGGAGGACCGCAAGCGTGAGGGCTACTTCTGATGGGTGACCTCTTGCGGTTGGCGACGGCGGGCTCGGTCGACGACGGGAAGTCGACGTTGATCGGCCGGCTGCTGCACGACTCGAAGTCGATCTTCGAGGACCAGCTCGAGGCGGTCGAGCTGTCGTCGCGCCGCCGCGGCGACGTCAACGTGAACCTCGCGCTCCTGACCGACGGGCTCCGCGCCGAGCGCGAGCAGGGGATCACGATCGACGTCGCCTACCGCTACTTCGCCACACCGCGGCGCAAGTTCATCATCGCCGACACGCCCGGGCACGTGCAGTACACGCGCAACATGGTGACGGGGGCATCGACGGCGGATCTCGCCGTGGTGCTGGTGGACGCTCGGAACGGGCTGGTGGAGCAGTCGCGGCGGCACGCGTTCCTGGCCACCCTCCTCGGCATCCGTCACCTCGTGCTGTGCGTGAACAAGATGGACCTGGTGGGGTGGGACGAGGCGGTGTTCGACGCCATCGCCGCCGAGTTCTCCGCGTTCGTCGCCCGGCTGGAGCACGGCGCGGCCGACGTCGAGGTCACGCCGATCCCGGTGTCGGCGCTCCACGGCGACAACGTCGTCGACCCGTCGCCTCGGCTGGGCTGGTACACCGGGTCGCCACTCCTCGAGCACCTCGAGAAGGTCGACGTGCGCGACCACGACCCCCTCGACGCGCGGTTCCCCGTCCAGTACGTCATCCGGCCCCACAGCGACGAGCACCACGACTTCCGCGGGTATGCCGGCTCTCTCGCCGGTGGTCTGTTCCGCCCGGGTGACGAGGTGTGCGTGCTGCCCGGCGGCTTGACGACCCGGATCGCGGCGATCGACACCTTCGACGGGCCGGTCGACGAGGCGTCGGCTCCCATGGCGGTGACGCTCCTGCTCGAAGACGACCTCGACGTGTCGCGGGGCGATGTCATCGTGCGGTGCGGCGACCGGGAGCCCGCCGTCGCGCGTGAGGTCGCCGCCGACGTGTGCTGGATGACCGATGCGCCGCTGCGCGCCGGCAGCCGTTACGCGGTGAAGCACACGACGCGCTCGGCGCGCGCCGTCGTCGACACGATCGAGTGGGCGCTCGACGTCAACACCCTCGACCGGTCGCCGGCAGCGTCGCTCGGATTGAACGCGATCGGCCGCGTCCGCCTGCGGCTGAGCACGCCGTTGGTCGCCGACGACTACGACCGCAACCGCACCACGGGCAGCTTCATCCTCGTCGACGAGTCGACCAATGCCACGGCCGGCGCCGGGTTGATCCGCCTCCCGTAGCCGTCGCCGGCGTCGAGCCGAGCGGTCGGCCGCGCGGTTCGTGTCGACGAGCCGGGGAACACATGGAACGTGGCGATGTGGCGCTCCCAGACGTTCGACGTTAGGCTTACCTAACACATGATCCCGTCGCTGCTCATCATGCTTCGCGAGGGCTTCGAGGCCGCCCTCGTCGTGTCGATCGTGTTCGCCTACCTGCGCCGGATCGGCCGCCTCGATCTGGGTCGGTCGGCGTGGTCGGGCGTCGCCGCCGCGGTGGGCGTATCGGTCGCCGTCGGCGTGGTGATCCACCTGACGCTCGGCGAGCTGGGCGGGGTGGCCCGGTGGCGGGCGTTCGCCGCCGTCTCACTCCTCGCGACGGCGGTGCTGACCTGGATGATCTTCTGGATGCGGCGCCAGAGCCGTGCGATCAAGGGCGAGCTGGAACGAGGGATCGATTCGGCGCTCGCCGGAGGCGGCCACGGCGTACGCCGGGCGATCTTCGGCGTCGCCTTCCTCGCGGTCGTTCGCGAGGGGATCGAGGCCGCCCTGTTCCTTCTCGCCGCCGCGACCTCCGACGGTGGCGGCCAGGTCGTCCTCGGCGCCGCGGTCGGCATCGCGATGGCCGCGGTGCTCGGCTACACGGTCTACGCCGGCGGCCGGCGCCTACCGATGAAGGCGTTCTTCACCGCCACCGGCGTCATCATCATCGTGTTCGCCGCCGGTCTCGTCGCCCGCACGGTCCTGTTCCTCCAGGCCGGCGGCGATCTCGGCACCCTCGCCGACAGCGTCTACGACCTGACGAGCTACGGCTGGCTCACCCAGTCGACCGAGATGGGCCGGTTCCTGGCGGCGATGTTCGGCTGGGACCCGCGGCCGTCCCTCGAGCAGGTCGTCGCCTACCTCGCCTACCTCGTCCCCGTGACCTGGCTGTTCCTGCACCGCCCACGTGGCGCGCAGGCTCCGTCGCCGGCGGTCGTAGCGGTGCCGGCCGACGACGCGGGGTCGGAGGGAGCAACCGCCGGGACGCACCGAGCGCACGCGCGCGCCTGACGGTCCTGCTCTGGCGCGACGATGATCGACGGCGTGCTCCGGGTTCTCACGCTCAACATCTGGAACCTCTCCGGCGGATGGTCGGCTCGGCGGGAGGAGATCCTTCGGTGGCTCGACCGCCTCGACGCCGACGTGGTGTGCCTGCAGGAGATCGTCGACGACGGCACGCGGAACACCGCGCGCTGGCTGGCGGAGCGGGCGGGGTTCGAAGGGGTGGCCTTCGGTGGCGTCGAGGTCGTGCCCGGACTTCTGTTCGGACCGGCCGTCCTGACGCGGTCGCCCCTCGAGCGCTCCGCGTCGTTCGAGCTGCCAAACGAACCGGCGCCGAACGACATCCCCCGGGTGCTCGTGCACGCACGCGCCGGCGGCCGTGATGTGTTCACCACCCACTTGACCTCGCTCTACGAGTCCGGCGCGCTGCGCGAGCGCCAGGTGCTGCGCATCACCGAGCTCGTCCGCGAGCACGCCGCCCCGGATGCTCCCCTGCCGCCGATCCTCGCTGGCGACTTCAACGCCGAGCCGGACAGCGCCGAGATCCGGTTCCTCTGCGGCCTGCAGTCGATCGATGGTCGCAGCGCCTACTTCCAGGACGCCTGGCGCGTCGCCGGCAGCCGCGGGCCGGGGTCGACGTGGGACAACCGCAACCCGTTCGCAGCGGCCGAGTTCGAGCCCGACCGGCGCATCGACTACGTGTTCGTCGGGTGGCGCCGCGACAGTGGCGCCGGCCGGGTCGAATCGGCGCGAGTCGTGTGCGATCGCGTGCTCGCCGGCAACGTCTACGCCAGCGACCACTTCGGGCTGCTCGCCGAGATCGCCACGTAGCGCCGGCGCCGCTGAAGAAATCGCAGTGGCCACGCGTGGTCGGTACGATTTCGCCCTGTGCGCACCTTGCGTCGGCGGCCGGCGGCGGTACTTGTCGCGCTCGTCGCCACGTCGACGTTGCTCGCCTCGGCGGCGTGCTCGAGCGGCAAGGGCAAGGACGCCGGCGCCCAGGCCACCGTTCCCACCGCCCCCGCCACGACGACCACGACCGCGCCGGCGGACCCCTACGCCATCCCCTCGGACCCATCGAAGATCGACGCCGACTACGTCAACCGCGTCCTCGC
>DATAKR010000159.1:0-10019 GCA_036261495.1 Acidimicrobiales bacterium
GAGTGAGCCCACGTCGCGAACGATGTAGCCGTCAGGACGGCGGAGGAACTCGGCGTGGCGCCGCGACACGGTGATGTCGTCGAGGAAGATGTCGCTCTCGGGGTGGCGACCGGCGTGCACCACGTCGCTGTCGAGGAGGTACTTCGACCCGGCGTTCGGCCCGCGCTTCACCCAGAGCATGCCCGCGCCCTCGGGGAGCTCGGGGAGCGTGACGGACTGCTCGTCGACCGTGTCGCCCGGCTCGATCGGGGCGAAGGTGATCGTCGTCGGCTCGTCGGGGTGCTCCAGCACGTGCCCGCAGGACGAGCAGAAGTTGGAGCCGGCAGGGTTGCGATGGCCGCAGTTGTTGCAGAAGACGTCCGCCACGAGGGCCACGGTAGCGCCCGAACCTCGACCTCAACAGATGGTCGAGGTTTTCGCGCTGGTCAATCGGCGATGAGCTTCGTGTAGGCGGCCGCGTCGAGGAGGCCGTCGACCTCGCCCGCGTCGGCGACCTCGATGACGCAGATCCAGCCCTCGCCGTAGGGGTCCTCGTTGAGCTTCTGGGGCGCGTCGGCGAGATCGCTGTTGACCTCCACGACGACGCCGGCGACCGGGGCGTAGATGTCGGACACCGACTTCGTCGACTCGACCTCGCTGAACGACGCACCCGCCTCGACGCGAACCCCGGGCTCGGGGAGCTGCACGAACACGACGTCGCCGAGCGCGTCCTGCGCGTAGTCGGTGATGCCGATGCGCACGCGCCCGCCCTCGACGCGCGCCCACTCGTGGTCGGAGGTGTAGCGCAGGTCGTCGGGGACGGTGGTCATGTGGGGCTCCTTGGCGTGGCGGAGGCGGACACGATCAGGGCTTGGACCCTACTGGACGGGCGGTCCGGAACGTCGGTGGGGCGGCGAGGGCCGGGATGTCGACCTTGGCCAGCTTCTGGACGTCGACGCGAACGTCCTTCACTGCGGTCATGGCGTCGACCGCCCCGCCGGGGATCTTCAGCCCACCTTCGAGGGTGGCCGGCTGGCCGATGGCCGCCACGCGGTAGGGCGCGGTGAGCCGAGTGCCGTCGATGGTGATGGCATCACCCTGGGTCGCGAACGACGTGGCCACTCCGACACGGTGGTCGTTGATGGCGATGGCCTCCGCACCGGCGTCGCGCAGCTCCTGCACGATGTCGATCATGGAGTCGTAGGTCAGGGCCGCATCGGGATCGGTGGCGGTCACCACGACGCCCGGGCCGGTCACCGGCACGGTGCCGGCGAGGACCTCGAGCGACCGGATCTGCTGATCGAGCTCGGCGGCGGCCTCGGCGTCGGAGCTCGACGACTGGCGCAGCTCCGTCAGCTGCACCTTCAGCTGGGCGATCTCGTTCTGCAGGGCGTCGGCCTCGGAGTTGAGGTTGGCGAGGATGCGGGCGAGGTCGGCCTCGTTCTCCGCCGCCAGCGTCTGCGGTCCGGCGGTGCTCCGGCCGCGGAGCTGGCCGACGAGCAGGAAGCCGGCCAGCGCGGCGACGGCAAGGATCACCGCGGACGCGGTCAACCGCGTGCGGAAGCGCCGGGCGCCGCTCGGCACGGCCGCGATCGGTGCGGTCATCCTCCGAACACCCGGCGGCGGATCGCGGCGAGGTTCTGGAAGATGCGGATGCCGAACACGACGACGACGGCCGTCGTGAGGTCGACCGAGAGCTGGTCGCCCACCCACACGAGCCCGGCGGCACCCGCGGCGTTCGTGAGGAACGCGAGCACGAACACCCGCTCGTTGAACGTGCGCTCGAGGTAGGCGCGAGTCCCGCCGAGCGAGGCGTCGAGCGCGGCGACGACGGCCATCGCCACGAAGCGGGTGTACTCCGGAGGGACGGTCGGCCGCAGGAGAAGCGCGACGATCGCACCGAGGATCAGGCCGATGAGCGCCGCCACCGCTCAGCCCCTCACCGGTTGCGCGGTCGAGATCGCGACGCGACCGGTGTAGCCGGGCACGGTGAGGTTGCTCGCCGAGGACACCCGGTACTCGAGCCCGAAGAGCTTGGTCCACCTCCGGAACCGCGAGGCGATCTCCGACCGGTCGTACTCGGTGCGCGTGGCGCCGATCGCGACCACGCGGTACGGCGGACTGAGGGGCCGGAAGTTGACGATGATGGTGTCGCCGGCGGCTCGGATCGGTGTCGTCGCGACGAGACGGCTGTCGTTCACCGCGATCGCCTCCGCCCCCGCCGCGAACAGCGCGTTCACGACCAGCTGGACGTCGGTGTCGTGGATCCGGTAGGCGCCGGCCTCCGACGGCGACGGCGGCGTGCGATCCGACGGCCCGAGCGTCACCACGATCCCTCTCCCCTTGACCGCCGCCGTGCCCGCCTGCAACCCGAGTGTCGCGGTGCGGGCGGCGGTGGCGCGATCCTGCGCGGTCGCCCGTGACGTCGACGCCTGGGCGGTGGCGACGTCGGCGCGCAGCTGCACCACAGCCCGGTCGAGGTCGTCCACGAGGGAACGCCTCGACTCGATGAGGCGGATCAGCTCCGTCTTCCGTGGCGCTTCGGCCCGCCGCTCGGCGCGACCGGTCGAGGCCGCGGTGACGAGGAGGAACCCCAGCACGGCGGCGACGACAGCGAGGACGAGCGACGGGCGGTCGAGCACCGGTCGGGATTATCGCGGACGGCCCCGGCCGTCCGGACCGCACCGTGCTATCGGAGCAGCTGGCGGATCCGGCGTACGTACGCGAGCGCCAGCGACCGGGCGTCGTCGTCGGTGGCGGCCTCGGCCCAGACGTGCGTCGAGGGGAGCTCGGGGTCGGGCACGACGAGTGCCCATCCGTCGGCGGTCACGACCTTCACGCCGTCGACGAGAACGACCTCGTCCTCGGCCGTCTCCACGATCGTCCGCATGACGAGCCCCTTCTGCTCCCAGGGCGTGGGCACGACCTCGTGGACGATGTGGGATGTGGGCGCGCCGTCGACCACCTTCGACAACCGCAAGCCGGTGCGGGCGAGGAGGGCCATGACGTTCACGAGCGTCGCGGTGGCGTCGTAGGCGGGGAGGAACGCGGGCCATATGAACCCGCCGTCGAGGCTCGCCGCCAACGCGACCTGGCCGCTGTCGGCGACCTCCATCAGGTGAGGTGTCGACAGCTTGGTCCACACCACGTGGGCGCCGTTCGCGACGGCAACGCGCTCGAGCTCTCGGCTCGCCGCGACCGGTAGGGCCACGGCCACCGGGGCGTCGGCCGACTGGCACAGGAGGTGGAGAAGGGCGTACACCGCGGCGTCGTCGGCCACCACGCGGCCGCGGTCGTCGACGAGGGTGATCCGCTCGCCGTCAGGATCGATCACCGCGCCGAGATCGGCGCCGGAGCTCCGCACGAGGTCGCGAAGGCGCTCGGCGTGCGCGGCGCGGTCGACGCCGAGTGCCCCCGACGTGGCCGCATAGGGGTTGACGGCGAGCACCTCCGCGCCGAGCTTGGCGAGGACGTTCGGCATGACGAAGCTGGTGGTGCCGAAGGCGTAGTCGAGCACCACCTTGAACCCCGCCCCGCGGACGGCACGAGCGTCGACGGTGCTCATCAGGGCGGCGGTGTAGCTCTCGAGCGCTCGGGGCGGGAAGTCGATGTCGCCGATGTCGGCCGCGAACGCCCGGCGGAAGTCTTCGCGGTAGAAGAGGCGCTCGATCTTGCGCTGGGCGGCCGCGTCGAGGTCGAGGCCGTTGGCGTCCATGAAGCGCAGCGCGACCGACTGCGGATCGCTCGGATCGAGCCGCACGGTGACGCCTCCTCCCGCCGTGCTCGATCGCACCTGGTAGCGGGTGACCGGGATCGGCGCGACCTCGAGGTCGGCGACGTCGACGCCGGCGGCGTTGAGTCCCGCCATCATGGCCCGCTTCAGCGTCCGCGCCGCGCGGCTCGAGTCGCGCGAGGTCACGACCTCCGCGCCCTTCTTCAGGGTCGTGCCGAAGGCCATCGCCACGCGCACGGCCAGCTCGGGGCCGATGTCGACGTTCGCCAGCCCGGAGATCCCCTCGCGACCGAACAGGTGCCGGGCACCCCGCGACTCCCACACGATCGACGAGTTGACGACCGCGCCGGCCTCGACGGTCTTGAACGGGTAGACCTTCACGCCGCGGTTGATCACGGCGTGCTCGCCGACGACGCACTCGTCGCCGACGACCACGCCCTCCTCGCAGCGGGCGCCCTGGCGCAGGTCGCTCCCCCGCCCGATCACCGCGCCGCGCAGACGCACTCCCGCCCCGAGGTAGGCGTTGTCGTCGACGACCGAGCGCTCCAGGTAGGCGTCGGCACCGACGTTGACGTTCGAGCCGAGCACCGTGTACTCGCTCAGGTGCGCGCCCGCCTGCACCCGCGCGTAGTCGCCGATGATCGCCGGACCGTCGACGCGTGCCGTCGGGTCGATGTCGCAGCCCTCACCGATCCACACCCCCCGCCCCAGCTCGAACCCCGGGACGCTGATCTCGACCTTGCCGTCGAGCACGTCGCGGTGGGCGCGCACGTAGGCATCGAGGGTGCCGACATCCTCCCAGTAGCCGTCGGCGACGTAGCCGAACAGCGGCTTGCCGCCCTCGAGCAGCCGCGGGAACACGTCGCTCGAGAAGTCGACCGAGGTGTTGCCCTCGATGTGGTCGAACACCTCCGGTTCGAGGACGTAGATGCCGGTGTTGATGGTGTCGGAGAACACCTGGCCCCACGTGGGCTTCTCGAGGAACCGTTCGATGCTCCCGTCGTCGCGCGTGATGACGATGCCGAACTCGAGCGGGTCCTCCATCGCCTTGAGCGCGATCGTGGCCAGGGCGCCGCGCTCCTCGTGGAACCGCACGACGGCCGAGAGGTCGATGTCGGTGAGCACGTCGCCGGAGATCACGAGGAACCGCTCGTCGCGCAGCTCGTCCATGGCGTTGCGAACCGAGCCCGCCGTTCCGAGCGGGGTCTCCTCGGTGGCGTACACCATGCGGACCCCGAACTCCGATCCGTCGCCGAAGTACGTGCGGATCGCGTGCGGGAGGAAGGCGACGGTGACCACGATGTCGTCGAAGCCGTGGCGCTTCAGCAGCTCGACGATGTGCTCCATCATCGGGCGGTTGGCCAGCGGGATCATCGGCTTCGGGGCGTTCGAGGTCAGCGGGCGAAGTCGGGTGCCCTCCCCACCGGCCATGATCACCGCCTTCATTCGGCTGCTCCGGCGTCGACGGATGCCGTGGTCGCCCGCCCCTCGGCCAGGGCTCGCCGGGCGAGCGGCAGGTACGCGGCGGCGGCGTACCACGACATCGCCAGCCCGACCAGACCGATCACCCACGCGAGGACGTGGGCCAGATCGGCCCACGAGGCGCGGGAGGCGGCGACGAGGAACAGCGGGAAGGCCACCATGTTGGCGAAGGTGCCCGCCTTGCCGACCCACTGCACGTCGATCCGCTTCGCGCCGAGCGCGGCGAGCACCAGCACGGCCGCCGAGACGAGGACCTCCCGGACGATCACCGCCCACGCGAACCAGGCGGGCACCGAGCCGTCGATGAGGATCGCGGCGACGCCGACGCCGAGAAGGAGCCGATCGGCCATCGGGTCGAGCACCTTGCCGACGGTCGACACCTGGTTGAAGTGGCGGGCGACATAGCCGTCGACCCAGTCGGTCGCGCCCAGCACACCGAGGAGGATCGCCGCGCCGTAACGGTCGTCGCGACCGAAGAGCAGCCACACGAAGACGGGGATGCACGCGAGGCGGATCAGGGACAGCGCGTTCGGGATCGTCAGGACGCGGTCCTCGCCGCCTCCCCCGGCGGCGGCGATTCGATCGGCGTCGTCGTAGGACTCGGCAGCCACAGCCGGAGTCTACGGACGTGGCGCCGGCGGGTCGGATCGAAGGGTCCGGTTTCGCCGCATTCCGTCGCGGGTACGCGGGTGCAGTACGGACCGCCGCCGCGGCGGGCTGTGGGAAGCGGACGAGATGCTCGCGAAGACCACCTTCACTGCATCGCTCGCGAGCGCGGCGGCGGCCCGACGGTTCGTCGCCCAGGCGCTCGAGATCGATGGTGTCGACCACGAAGTGGTCGACCTGGCCGAGCTCCTCACGAGCGAGATCGTGACGAACGCGGTGGTGCACGCCGCCGGGCCGGCCGAGGTCGGCGTCGATCGCGTGGGCGACGCCGTGCGCGTCGAGGTCGTCGATGCCGCCTCGGCGCTCCCCGACCTCCGCCACGTCGCGCCCGACGCCGCCTCGGGCCGGGGTCTCGCCATCGTCGACGCGCTGGCGACCCGGTGGGGCGTGCAGCCACGTGGGACCTCCGGGAAGGTCGTGTGGTTCGAGCTGGGTACCGGCATCGCCCGGTGACCGCCGGTAGCCTCCGATCGAGGAGGGCCCGTGCGCATCGACAGCTTCGCCTACCTGCCCCGTAGCTTCCGTCCGCTCTACGAGCTCGCGCCGAGCGGCGACGAGCCGGTGTGGGCGCCGTTCGAGCCGCGCCTCGCGGAGGCGACGATCGCCCTCCTGTCGTCGGCGGGTCTGTACGTGAAAGGTGAGCAGCCACCCTTCGACCTCGACCGCGAGCGGGCCGAGCCGACCTGGGGCGACCCGACCCACCGCGTCATCCCCGACGGCACCGCCCCGTCGGCGCTCGGCATGTGCCACCTGCACGTGAACAACACCGATGTGCTCGCCGACCCCGAGATCGCGCTCCCGGTGCAGCGGCTCTCCGAGCTCGTCGCCGACGGAATCGTCGGCTCGTCGGCCCCCACCCACATCTCCGTCATGGGCTACCAGCAGGCCGGTCTCGAGGGCTGGCGCGAGCACACGGCGCCGGCGATCGTCGAGCGGCTCCGCGACGAGCGCGTCGACGGCGTCGTGCTGGCCCCCGTCTGACCCGACTGCGCCAAGAACGTGCCCGTGCTGGCACGTCTCCTCGAAGCCGCCGGGCTCCCCACCGTCGTCGTCACGATGATGCCGGCCGTCGCCGACGCCCTCGTCACGCCGCGTGTCGTCGGCGTCGAGTTCCCCTTCGGACACCCCTTCGGCCGTCCCGGTGACGCCGCGGTGCAGCGCCGCGTGCTCCTCACCGCCGTCACCGTGCTCGCCGGCGCTTCAGCGCCGGGCACGAGGGTCGACGTCGACGTCGCCTGGCCGCAGGACCGCCGCGAGGCCTACCGCTCGTGGCAGCCTTCGGAACCGAGCCCGATCGTGGCCGCCATGCTCGCCCGCCGCGCCGACCCCGCCGGCTAGCCAGGGGCCAACGGCCCTTGTGGCGCGCCCGCCCGGATCCCGACGATGGTCGGCGTTGCCGCAACCGAGCGAGGTGCCCGATGAAGGAGCTCGTCTACCACCAGTCGTTCTTCCCGGCGGTGGAACGCCACCGTGACAAGGTCGCCTTCCACGACGGCGCCTACCACGCGACGTTCGAGACCCACGCGGACCGCGTGCTCCGCCTCGCCGATGCCCTCCACCGCGACCTCGGCGTCCAGAGGGGCGACCGGGTGGCGGTCATGGCGCTCAACAGCCACCAGTACCTCGAGCTCTACCACGCGGCGTACTTGAGCGGGTTCATCATCAACCCGTTGAACCTCCGCCTCGCCGGCGCCGAGCTGCAGTTCATCCTCGCCGACTCCGCCACCAAGGTCGTGTTCGTCGACACGTTCTTCGCCGACCATCTCGGGCGGGCCATCGCGGACGTGCGCAGCGACCTCCCGCTCGAGCACATCGTGCTCATCGGTGACGGCGACGTCGCCCATGACGTCGGCTTCGAGCACCTCGTGGAGGTGGGCAAGCCGGTCGTTCCCGATGAGCCGGAGGAGGAGGACCCGATCATCCTCATGTACACCGGCGGGACGACCGGGCTGCCGAAGGGCGTGCTGCTCGACAGCCGGGCCGAGTCGCTCAACGTCTACCACATCGGCCTCACCGTGGGCCTCGACGAGGACCGCGTGTACCTCCACCAGGTCCCGATGTTCCACGCCGCCGCCATGGCAGGTGTGCTCGGAGTCCCGGGCGTCGGTGCGTCGTCGGTGTTCGTGCCGATCTTCGAGCCTGGGGCCGTGCTCGACGCCATCGAGGAGCAGCACGTCGACTGGACCACGATGGTCCCGACGATGATCCGCATGATGCTGGCGCACCCCGAGTTCCGGCCGGAGCGCCTTGCGTCGATGCGCGACCTCGTCTACGGCGCGTCCCCGATGCCGGCCGGCTTGCTCTCGCAGTTGCTGACCATGTTCCCGACGATGGGCATCTGGCAGGGCTACGGGATGACCGAGTCGTCGTCGGTGCTGACGTTCCTCACCGACGACGACCACCGGCGAGGCGGCCCGATCCTCCAGTCGGCGGGCCGGCCCGTGACCGGCGTGCGCATCCGGATCGAGGACGAGCACGGCAACGTGCTGCCCCCGCGACACGACGGCGAGGTGTGCGCCAAGGGCGGCAACCTCATGCGCGAGTACTGGAACCGGCCGGAGCAGACCGAGCAGGCCTTCCGCGGCGGCTGGTATCACACCGGCGACGAGGGCCACCTCGACGAGCAGGGCTACGTGTACCTCGTCGACCGCGTGAAGGACATGATCGTCACGGGCGGCGAGAACGTCTACTCGATCGAGGTCGAGAACGCGATCTCCACCCATCCCGCCGTCGCCGAGGTCGCGGTCATCGGCATCCCCAGCGAGGAATGGGGCGAGGCCGTCCACGCCATCGTGGTGCTGAGCCCCGGGGCGACGGTGACGGCCGAAGAGATCCGCGCCCACGCCCGCACGACCATCGCCGGCTACAAGGTGCCGAAGTCGGTGGAGTTCCGAACCGATCCGCTGCCGCTGTCGGGCGCCATGAAGCCACTGAAGCGGGAGCTGCGGAAGCCCTATTGGGAGGGCCGCGACCTCATGATCAGCTGAGTCCGTGTGGCGCCGAGGCGGACGCGGCATGATCCGTCGATGAGCCACGAGCGGACGATCGACGGGCGCACGGCGATCGTCACGGGCGCTGCGAGCGGGATGGGCCGAGCGACGGCGCGCCTGTTCGCGGCGGACGGGGCCCGAGTGGCGGTGGTCGACGTCAACGCCGGCGCGGCGGCAGCCGTCGCCGACGAGATCGTCGCCGCCGGCGGGACCGCGGTCGCCTACGGCGTCGACCTCGGCGATCGTGAGCGGATCCCGACCCTCGTCGCCGACGTGGTGGGTGCGCTCGGACCGGTCGACATCGTGGTGAACAACGCGGGGATCAGCCTCCCTGCCCCGCTCGCTTCCGACGGGTTCGAGTCGCAGTGGGACCGCACGCTGGCGGTGAACCTCACGGCCCAGGCGCTGCTGGTGCGCGCCGCGCTCCCCCACCTCGCCCGCGACCGAGAGGGGCGGGTCGTGAACGTCGCCACGACCGAAGGGCTCGGCGCCACCGCCGCGATGGCGCCCTACACGGCGTCGAAGCACGGCGTGATCGGGCTCACCCGCTCGCTCGCCGTCGAGCTCGGCCCGCTCGGGGTCAACGTCAACTGCATCTGCCCCGGACCGATCAACACGGGGATGACCCAGCCGATCCCCGACGAGGCCAAGGCCAAGTTCGCCCGCCGGCGCGTGCCGCTCCGTCGCTACGGCGAGCCCGAGGAGGTCGCGCACATGACGCTGTCGCTGGTGCTGCCGGCGGCGTCCTACCTCAACGGCGCGATCGTCGTGGTCGACGGCGGGATGCTCGCCCAGAACACCTAGGCCGGCGTGCGACGGCACTCCACCGCCTTCGCCGCCGGCGTCGTCGCGCTGTCGTTCACCGTGCCGGCATCGCTCACCGCCACGCCGTCGGCCGTCATTGCCGGCCAGCCGGTGCGCTTCGACGGAGGCATCCCGGTCGACGGGTGCCCGAGGGCGGACGCGGCAACGCTGGTGGCGACGGCGGCGTTCTTCCCACCCGACGGTTTCGGCCCGAGCACCACCCGCGACGCCGCCGGCAGCTTCACGGTCACCTACACGGTGCCTTCCTCCACGCCACCGGGCGCCTACGACATCGGCGTGCGGTGCGGCGGTGGACTCGCGCCGCCGTCCACTCGCGTCACCGTCGGAGCGCCGAGCCCATCGAC
>DATAKR010000051.1:0-14311 GCA_036261495.1 Acidimicrobiales bacterium
CAGCCGAGCGGCAAGTGCGCGCGGCCGAAGGCCGCCTCTCCGCAGAGCGAGGCCATGGAGACGGTGCCGTTGGGAGCGCCAGCGAGCAGGCACCAGCCGAGCGGCAAGTGCGCGCGGCCGAAGGCCGCCTCTCCGCAGAGCGAGGCCATGGATATCGCGCGAGGATCGCGGTGTCTGCGTGTTCGAGAGGGGGCGCCGTGCGACGGATCCTGGTCGTGGCGAACGAGACCCTGACGGAGCCGCATCTCCTCGACGAGGTGCGTGCACGAGCGGCAGGGGGTGACTGCGCGGTGCACGTCGTCGTGCCGGCGTCGCATCCGACCGGCGCCTGGAGCGAGGGGTCGGTGCGGGCGACTGCGGCCCACCGGCTCCAGAAGGGCCTCGACGCGCTGCGCGAGATGGGGTTCGAGGCGACCGGGGAGGTCGGCGACGTGAGCCCGGTGCGCGCCATCGGTGATGCCCTGATCGCGGCCGACTACGACGAGATCGTGCTCTCGACGCTGCCGCTCGGCCGGTCTCGGTGGCTGAAGCAGGACGTGGTGCATCGCGTGCAGCGGGCGTTCCCGGGTGTGCGCCTCACGCACGTGATGGCGACGCCGGTCGCCACCGGCTGACGTCATCGCCCGGTCCACGTACGCGGGGGCATACCGGGCGTCCCGTCGGGGTACTTGGGTCGGCATGTCGTTCGGACTTCTCCTGATCCGGCTCGCGATCGGCCTGACGCTGGCCGCCCATGGCGGCCAGAAGCTGGCTGGCTGGTTCGGCGGGCACGGCCTCGACGCCACGGCCGGTGCCATGGAGCGCATGGGGTTCCGGCCGGGCCGTCGTGCCGCCGAGATGGCGGGCGCAGGCGAGCTCGCCGGCGGCCTCGCGTTCGCCCTCGGGCTGCTCACACCGGTGGCGGCCGCCGCGCTGATCGGTGTGATGGCAGTGGCCGGTGTCGCGGGCCATGGGACGAAGGGGTTCTTCGCGCAGAAGGGCGGGTGGGAGTACCCGTTCGTGCTCGCGTGCGTGGCGGCGGGGGTGGCGTTCACGGGCGCGGGTCGCGTCTCGTTCGACGCGGCCCTCGGGTTGCACCTGGGCGGGCTGTTGTGGGGATTCTTCGCCGTCGCGCTCGGCCTGGGCGCCGCCTTCGCACAGCTTGCCGCCCGTCACACCGAAGTCGACCTGACGGGTGCGGCGACGGAGCCGCATGCCGCGGCCGATCACGACCCGACCCGGCAGCTGCCGTCCGAAGCCGACGAGCGCGAGGAGGCGGCACGGCGGGCCGCGGCAGCGGCCGAGGCGCGGCGTCTCGACGACCAGGCGTGACATCGGCGAGCTGAACACGTGTGAATGCGTTGGCACTCGGTACAATCGAGTGCCAGAAATGCTCGACGAACGCAAGGCCGCAATCCTCCGTGCGGTGGTGGAGGAATACATCGAGACGGCACAGCCCGTCGGTTCGTCGCGCCTGGTCCACTCCGCGCACCTTCAGGTGTCGCCGGCGACGGTCCGCAACGAGCTCGCGGTGCTCGAGCGCGATGGCTACCTGGTGCAGCCGCACACGAGCGCGGGCCGCGTCCCGACCGACAAGGGCTACCGGTTCTTCGTCGACCAGCTCACGCCGAAGGGGCGGCTCGAAGCGGCCCAGCGCCAAGCGGTCGCCGACTTCTTCAGCCGCACCCACGACGCGGTCGAGCAGATGCTGCACGACACCACCCGGCTCCTGTCCGGCGTCACCGATCTTGCCGCGGTCGTCGTCGCGCCGGGACACGAGGTGGCGACGATCCGGTCGGTGCAGCTGGTGGCGCTCGGGCACCGCCTGGCGCTGCTCGTCGTCGTGCTGTCGAACGGTGTCGTCGAGAAGCGCGGTGTCGAGCTCGACGAGGGCACCGGCGACGATCGCGTCGCGGGGGCATCCGCTCATCTCGCCGGGCACCTGGTCGGCCAGCAGATGAGCACGCTCCCGGAGATCCCGCCCACCGGCGATCGCGCCACCGACGACCTCGTGACCGATGCGGTGGCCCGGTTGCGCGAGGGTCACGACGCCGAGCCCGATCAGGTCTTCGTGGGCGGCGCGTCGCGGATGGCGGCGGCGTTCGACGCCGTCGAGACGGTGCGCCAGGTGCTCGACATCCTCGAGCAGCAGTACGTGGTCGTGACCCTCCTGCGCGACGTCCTCGACCGCGGGTTGTCGGTCGCGATCGGTTCGGAGGTCGGGCACGAATCGCTCGCCGAGTGCTCCGTCGTGGTGGCCCCCTACGAGGTCGAGGGCGAGCCCGCCGGCACGATCGGCGTCGTCGGGCCGACGCGCATGAAGTACCCGCAGGCGCTCGCCGCCGTCGCGCTCGTGGGCCGGCGCCTCGGCGAACGACTGTCGGAAGGGTGAACGTGGCGACCGACTACTACGAGCTGCTGGGTGTGGCGCGTGAGGCCGACGACGACACGATCAAGCGGGCCTACCGCCGTCTGGCCCGCGAGCTGCACCCCGACGCCAATCCCGACGACGCGGCCGCCCACGAGCGCTTCAAGGAGATCACCGTCGCGTACGAGACGTTGCGCGACCCCGAGAAGCGCCGGCGTTACGACATGTTCGGCCCCGACGGTGTCCGCGCCGGCGCGCCCGGCGATCCGTTCGGCGGCGCCGACTTCGGGTTCGGCGACATCTTCGACGCCTTCTTCGGCGGCACCGGGTTCGGGCGCGGCCGCACCGGCGGCCCCCAGCGCGGGCAGGACATGGAGCTCGTCCTCGACCTCGATTTCGAGGAGGCGGTGTTCGGCGTCCGCCGGGAGGTCAAGGTGCGCGCGCCGGTGGCGTGCGCGACGTGCGAGGGCAGCGGGGCGCGGCCGGGAACGTATCCGTCGCGATGCTCCACCTGCGGCGGCACCGGCGAGGTGCGCCGCGTGCGCCAGTCGATCCTCGGTCAGATGGTCACCGCCTCGCCGTGCCCGCGTTGCGGCGGCGCCGGCCAGGAGATCGGTGACCCCTGCCCCGACTGCCATGGCGATGGGCGCCGCACCGAGGAGAAGGTGTACGAGGTCGACGTGCCCCCCGGCGTCGACGACGGCACGCAGCTCCGCCTTCCCGGGCGCGGCGCGGCCGGGCCCCGCGGTGGGCCGCCCGGCGATCTGTACCTCCACACGCGTGTGCGGACGCACCCCCGGTTTCGGCGCGACGGCCATGACCTCGTCGCCGAGGTACGCGTGGCGATGACGCAGGCTGCCCTGGGCGCCCAGCTCCCGTTCGAGACCCTCGACGGGTCCGAGGAGCTCGTGATCCCTCCGGGCACCGCGCACGGCCGGGTCTTCGTGCTCCGTGGGCGGGGCGTACCTTCCACGAACGGCCGCGGCCGAGGCGACCTCCGGGTGCAGGTTGCCGTCGACACGCCTGCCGGGCTCACCCGCGAGCAGGAGGATCTCCTTCGCCAGCTCGCCGAACTGCGAGGCGAGGAGGTCGCGCCGGCCGACCACGGGTTCCTCTCGCGGATCAAGTCGGCGTTCAAGTAGGGCGTTGGCCGGGCCGGCGGCGTCCGAGCCGCACGCGGCGGCGCACGTCTTCGTCGACGACCTCCACGCGGCCGAGGTCGTCGAGCACGACCGCCATCACCTCGAGCGGGTCCTGCGTCTGCGTGTGGGGGAGCGCGTCACGGTGTCGGACGGGCGGGGCGGGCGACGGTGGTGCGTGCTCGGCCCCGACCTCACGCTCGAGCCGATCGGTGAGGTCGTTCGGGATCCGAGGCCCGCTCCGTCGATCACCGTGGGCTTCGCCGTGGTGAAGGGCGACCGGCCCGAGTGGATCGTCCAGAAGCTCACAGAGTGCGGGGTCGACCGCATCGTCCCCATCCGCACCGATCGGAGCGTCGTGCACTGGGACGCCGATCGCGCCGCCCGGCGCGTCGAGCGCCTACGCGTGATCGCACGGGAGGCGGCGATGCAATCGCGCCGCTCGTGGCTGCCGGAGGTCGGTGAGGTGGTGCCGGTGGCGGCCTTGGCGGTGCTCCCCGGGGCCGCGCTGGCCGATCGGGACGGCGCGGCCCCGGACCTCGATCACCCCACCATCCTCGTGGGTCCCGAAGGGGGCTGGTCGCCGGCCGAGCGAGCCCTCGATGTGGCACGCGTCGCCCTCGGGCCGACGGTGTTGCGGGCCGAGACGGCGGCGGTGGCCGCGGGGGTGCTCCTGTCCGCGCTCCGTGCCGGCCTGGTCGGTCCGGCCGCCCCGATCTGACACGGAGCGCGGTTGTGACCGGCTTCATGCTCACGGATGGTGGGATCCGGAGAAGAAACGTGGAATACTTGACGAACTGGAGGAAGGGGTCGTCACGTGAGCGAGACCGTGATGTCGACGAGCTACGCGAGGAAGGTCGGCGAGCGGCTCCGGCTCATCCGCAAGCAGAAGGGCGTGTCCCTTCAGGATGTCGAAGCCGGATCGGGCCAGGAGTTCAAGGCGTCGGTCCTCGGCGCGTACGAGCGAGGTGAGCGCGCCATCTCGGTACCTCGGCTGCAGCGGCTCGCCCGCTACTACAACGTCCCGGTCGACCAGCTGCTGCCTCGGGATGTCGACGAGCTCGGCCGGCCGGCGGCCGAGGAGGAGGGCGTGATCGACCTCACGTCCGCGCCGCCCGCCGGCGGGCGCTCACCCGACGACGACCGCGTGTCGATCGATCTGACCCGCCTGGCGGGGATGGAGGGTCAGGAGCGCGATCTGCTCACGCGCTACCTCGGGATGATCCAGGTGCAGCGTCAGGACTTCAATGGCAAGGTGCTCACGATCCGGAGCGAGGATCTGCGCGCCATCGCCTGCCTGTTCGAGACCACCACCGACCACATGCGGCGGCGGCTCGACGATCTCGGCCTTCGCCGCTGAGCGCTGCCACCGTCGAGCCCGCGTGACCCCCGACGCGTTCGGCGTCTACGTCCACGTCCCGTTCTGCGCCCGCCGCTGCGATTACTGCGCGTTCGCGACCTGGACCGACCGTGGCCACCTCCAGGCGGCCTACGCGGCGGCATGCCGCGCCGAGATCGAACGGTCGGAGCTCCGCCCGGCGACGTCGGTGTTCTTCGGTGGGGGCACGCCGTCGTTGCTCGATCCGGGGCTCCTCACCGCGATCCTCGGCGACATCCCGCGCCAGTCGGCGGCGGAGGTCACGGTCGAGTGCAACCCCGACACGGTCACTCCGGCCCTCCTCGAGGCGTACGCGGGGGCGGGCGTCAACCGGCTCTCGTTCGGTGTGCAGTCGATGGTGCCCCACGTGCTGCGGTCGCTCGGACGGACCCACGATCCGGGCGCCGCGACCCGGGCGGTCGCGCTCGCGCGCCAGGCCGGGTTCGCCTCGTTCAACCTGGACCTCATCTTCGGCGCCGCGGGTGAGTCGCTCGACGACTGGCGATCGACGCTCGATGCCGTACTGGCGTTGGACCCGCCCCACGTGAGCGCGTACGCGCTCACCGTCGAGCCGGGGACGCCGCTCGCCGCCGACGCGACCCGCCATCCCGACGACGACGACCAGGCCGACAAGTACCTCGTAGCGGAGGAGGTGCTGGTGGCCGCGGGCCTGGCCTCCTACGAGATCTCCAACTGGGCGGTCGCCGGCCACGAGTGCCGGCACAACGTCCTCTACTGGACCGGCGACGACTACCGGGGGATCGGCTGCGCGGCGCACTCGTCGGTCGGTGGGCGTCGGTGGTGGAACGTTCGCACGCCGGAGCGCTACATCGCGCTCGTCGGCGCCGGTGCCTCGACGATCGCGGGCGACGAGCGCCTCGATGACGCGGCGCGCCGCCTCGAGCTCCTGCAGCTGGCGCTCCGGACCCGAGAGGGCGTCCCGACCGACGCGCTCGATCTCGCCGACGAGCGCCTGGACGGCCTGGTCGAGGTGGACCGCAGCGGGACCCGCGTCAGGTTGTCGGTGCGGGGCCGGCTGCTCGCGAACGAGGTCGCGCTGCTCGTTCGGTGAGGGTCAGGCGGTGGGCGGCGGATGCGCTCGGAACCGCTCCGACAGACCGTGATCCGCGGTGGCCGGCCGGCTGAGAACCGCCTCGCGCCGGCAGGTGACGACCGTCTTCGGGCCGTCCGACGCCATCGACAGGTCGTCGGTGAGCGCGGCCACGATGAAGAGCCCGCGGCCGTGCTCCTCGTCGTCGACGACATCGGCGATCGAGCCGGTGCGCGGCCACGCCATCCCCGCACCGCCGTCTTCGACCTCGAGCACGACGGCGTCACCGTCGACCGAGCCGCGGACCACGATGTCGCCTCCGGTCGCGGCGTGCAGGACGGCGTTGGTGCACAGCTCCGAGCAGGCGATCAGCAGGTCGTCGACCGCGTCGTCGGATGGATGGTGCTGGACCGCCAGCCAGTCGGCCAGGGCGTACCGCGCCAGGCGGATGGCTGCGGTGGAAGGCGCGAACCGATACTCGAAGGCGGCGGGCGGGTGCGAGGGGAGCTCGCGGCGGTTGTCGGTGTGACCTGTGAGCATCCAAGGAACCGGTGTTGTGAGTTGCGAAAACGACGCGGATCGTACCCACCACGCGGGGAAGTACCACCTCATCCGGCGAGTTCACGGATGTGGCGTTCGCCACCACCGCCGGCGCCGGCAGCGGCGGTAGGGATTCGCTCGATTCAGGCCGGGTACAGCGGGGGCGGAGGCACCTCGAACACCTGGCCGGGGAAGATCAGGTCGGGGTTCGCGGGGTCGGCCAAGCGCCGGCGGTTGGCCTCCACCAGATCGTGCCAGTACGGCGCGATCTGGGCGTCGGTGGGTGCGCGCCCCCACGAGGCGGCCAGGGTCCGTTCGGCGATTCGCCACAGTGAGTCGCCCGGCGCCACGGTCCAGGCTGCGGGCGTGCCGGCCGGGGACCCCGTGACCGCCGGCGGCTCCGCGGCGGCCGGCGCCTCGCCGTCGCCGAGGCGATGCATGACGGGCGCCCCGCCCTCGTCTGGCAGTCGCCGCATGAGCGGGTCGCCAGGAGAGGGGAGCCGGTGCATCGTCACCGCGGCGCGACTGCCGCCCGTGCTCGCCGACGCCGCGGCCGCCGCGCCGAGAGCGCCGGATGATGCGAGCGACGAGGCGGCGAGTGTGAGGCCGGCCGCACCGGTGACGAGGCGCCGGACACCGGGCACGGTGATCATGTCGAGGGCGCGCACGGCCGCCGTGGCGTGAATCGCCCGCAGGGCCGCGGACGCGAGCGTGGTCCCGAGGAGGTACCAGGCCATCGCGAGAACGAGCACGCGGATCACCGCCATCGCGGCCTCCGGGGCATCGCGCGATCCGAACCACGCCGAGAGCGCCTGACCTCCGGCCGTCACCGGCGGTGGCGCCAGCGCGCCGGCTCCGGCGGCGGAGGCGCCGGCGATCACCGCGACGAGCAGGACCACCCACCCGATGAGTCGGAGCCGCGCGGCGCGGCGGTCGTGTGTGGCGACGGCCGCGGTCACGATGCTGCCCCCGTCCTCACGGCGACGGTGGCCCCGCCGAGGGTGGTGACGGTCGCTCGACCGCACTGGTCGTCCGGGCGGACCGCTGCCGCGCCGGGTACGCGCTGGACGAGGCGGCCCGTGAGGTCGGCACCGACGGCGGCCCACCCGTCGAACACGTACAGCTCCCCGGAGGTGGGCCGCAGCAGTGCCAGCGTGCGCCGTCCGTCGCACTGCCAATCGCCGAGCACCAGCACGTCGCCTTCGGAGCCGACGACGAAGCGAGCGGCACCGGCGGAGACGGTCGTGGCGTCGATCACGACCACGTCGGGGCATCCGTCACCGTCGACGTCGGCGACGCTGCTGGTGGCACCGCTGCCGGGATCCGGGCAGGCGCGCATCGTCGCTCCCGACGGCGGCCACACGCGCGTCGCGACGGTCGTGGTGGTGGACGCCGCCGACCCGCCGGCGCGGAGGGTCGTGCTCGTCGGAGCCGCGTCGGGCGCCGGACCCCTGCCGACCGCGGGTGAGGAGGGCGACTGCGCGGTGCTCGCGTCGGGATGCGACGCGACGGGTCCCCACGTCGAACCCGCCACCAGCGCAGCGGCGAGGACGAGAACTGCCCCGGTCGCACCCAGCGCGTGCCGGCCGCTCGGGCGGCGCGGTTTCGTGACCACGCCACCGCCGGCGGCGTCATGGTCGGCGCGGGGCATCGGGAGCCGAGCGCCCTCGATCCCGGCCAGATCGGCGGCGAGCGCCGCGGCGGTCGGGCGCCGGTCGACGTGGGGGTCGCACGCCGCAGCGGCGAGCCGCGCCAGCGCCCACCGCGTCGTGTCGTCGCCAGGCCCGTTCATCCGCCGAGCGAGCACCCGCCAGGGATCCCGAGCGACGCCCCGGGCCAGGAGTGCGGAGAGGACCATCCCCAGCGCTTCGATGTCGGCTTCCGGCGTGCCGCCGCGGGCGTCGGGCAACGCCGGAACCCCGGTCGCGGGGTCGATGGCGATCGTGGTCGCCTCGAGGGCGCCGTGAGCCGTACCGGCCTCGTGCAACCGAGCGACTGCCGACGCGACCGCCGCCATCACGCCCGCGATCTCTGTCGGGGACATCGGAAGCTCGTCGAGACGGGTGCCGCCGCGCATCTCCTTTGAAATAGCATGAAAGGTGATGGAGTGCAATCAACCGCCGCGAGCCGTCGCAACCGACCGCGCCTGAACCGTTGTGGTGCGGGAGACCCCCGGGATCGCCGGCGCGAACACGAGGCGAACGGTCGCCTCGGCAGTCACGGTGACCTGGCGGCCGGCGACGCTCGCCGCGCCCCGCCAGTCGTCGTAGCCCTGGGGCCGGCGGGCCTCCGAGAACACCCGGGCGGCATAGGCGTCCGCGGTCGGGGGATCGAGCCGGATCTCACCCCCGCCTCGATAGAAGGACGCCTCGTCCGCCGCCGAACCGGCGATGTCGTTCGCCGCGGCCGCCGTACGATTCGAGAGGTCGCGCTCGGCCAGGAACACGACGGCCGAGTCGACCGCGATGGCTCCGAGGATCAGAAGGACGAGCACCGCGGCCGGCACGAGCATCAGCACCGATCCGTCGTCGCGCGATCGGGCGGAGGTCACGGCGCCACGCTCGCCCCGCAGGAGTCGGTGTCGTTCAAGCCGCTGCGGTACGGGTCGACGATCTCGGAGTGGCGACCGCTCGCGGTGAAGCCGTGGCCTCCGTGACCGAGAAATGGGAGCACGACCAGCGGCACCGGATAGTCGACGCGGATCGTCACGCGAGCGCAGCGCCGGAGGCTGGCGCTCTCGGGAACGAACGACATGGCCCCGGGATCGCGGCCCTGGCCGGCGATGGCGTCCCGGGCGGCTGCCTCGGCCTCGGTGAGGGCGGCGTCGGTGCTCGAGGCTCGCGACTCGACGAAGGTTCGCGCCGCCTCGCGGGCCGCAGCCGAAGCGGCGAGCTTCGCGTCGATGACGCCCCAGGCGTTGGCGACGACCAAGGTGCCGATCACGAACACCAGGACTCCGAAGACGACGGCCTCTATCCCGCCGATCTGGCCGGCGTCGTCGCGGATCACGGCCCGACCTCCTGCTCGATGTGGACGCGCACCGTCCGGTCGATCGAGTCGATGCCGAGGGGGCGCTTGAGCGCGGGCGGGAGGAAGCTCGGGTTCTTGGCCTGCACGCGGAGCGCGATCGTCTCGGTGTCGCCGCCCCACGTCATGCGCACGCGGTCGCGCCCGTACGCGCCGAGGACGTCACGGACGTGGTCCTCGGCGCTCGCCTGACCTGACGGGTCGCCAGCGGCGGCCGCGCCGGCGGCGATCCGGGCACCATCCCAGGCCGCCGCCGTGACCACGGACGTGGCGTAGAGGTCGTAGACGACCTGCACCGCGAGCAGCAACAGGAGCAGGAAGATCAGCACGCCCGTCGTCGTCGCGACCAGGCCGGTGCCGGCATCGTCGCGTGTCGTTTCCTGGCGACGGGCTAGTTGCCGATCTGGTCGACCGTCTTGTCGACCTTCTGCTGGGTGTTGTCGAGAGTCGCCTTGAAGCCGACCCACACCACCACACCGAGGAACGCCATGATCAGCACCGCGATGGCCGCGGAGATGACGCCCTCGCCCCGATCGGAGACCTGCATCCGCCGGGCGAAGTGGGTGCGGAACGTCAGCTGCCAGACGTAGAGCTTCAGCAGCGGATCGTTCACCGATGCTCCTTTCGGGGAGTTTTGCACATGTTGACATGGTTCATCACGATCCCGAGAAGAGGCGGAGCGCCTCGATGAACGGGATCGAGAGGAAGATCACGCCGGGGACGAGCGTCGCAACGGTCACGGGGATCCACACCTGCTGGCCCCGCCGCTCCATCGTCTCGACGAGCTCGCGCTGCACTTCGCGGCGGATGTTCCTCGCCTCGTCGGAGATCAGACGGCCGAGGTCGCTCGCCTCCCGGTTCAGGGCGAGCACCGGGACGAGCCGGTCGAGCGCGTCGACGTTCGCGACCTCGGCCCACTCGCGAAGCGCGTCGATCTCTGACAGGCCCTGCCGGATCCGGCCGCACACGCGGCGCAGATCGCGAGCCGCGACACCGCTGCCGCGTGATGCCAGCCGGTTCAATGCCGCGCCGAGTGAGTACCCGGCCGACAGCAGCATGGCGAGCTGTTCGCTGACGACCGGCAGCTCGAGGAACAGCCGCCGTTGCCAGCGTGCCGACGCCGCCCCCAGCTGCTGCTCCAGCAACAGGAACGCAAGGAGCGGAGCGCCGATGAGCACGAACAGCGCGACGAGCACTGGCGGCCGGATCGCCAGGTCGGCGAGCGCGGCGACAGCCATGGCGATCACCATCCGTCCGACCTGGCGCACCCGGAACGCGGTCACGTCGAGCGGCGAGTGGACCCGCTCGAGGCGGACCGACAGCTCCTCGCTCACGCCGAACAGGCGGGCGAGGCGTTCACCGAGCGATCGCGACAGCGGTGCGATGACGTCCCGGAACGACTCGACCGAGAGGGCTCCTCGGGCGGCGCGGGGGTGGAGGCCGGGTACGTACGGCCGGAGGCGCTGGGCCAGCGGCGGCCGCGAGAACCACCGGGTCTCCGCCAGCAGCAGCGTGGCACCGAGCCAGAGCGCGAGCGATGCGAGAACGGCGAGCCTCATCCGAAGACCCGCTCCTCCTCGGGGAGCTTCATGAGGCGGCCGGCCCAAAGCCAGCACGCGACCACGACGACGAGACCGACCGCCACGAGGACCTGCCCGAGAACCGTCTGATAGGCGGCCCGCCCGTTCCCGATCGACAGGCCCGCCAGCGCCATGCCGAAAGGAACGATGAGCACGAACCGGCGGGCGAACCGAACGCCGGCCTGCTTCGCCTGGGCGTCCTTGCGGCCCTGGAGGTCCTGGATGCGATCCTCCACCAACGCCGCCAGTCGGCGATCGACGTCACTGCCCCCGATCTCCTGCGCGACGAGGAGCGTCTCGCACGCGGCGTCGGCGGTGGGGTCGGCGAGCCGCGCCTTGAGCACGTCACAGGTGCGTGCGAAGTCGGTCGAGATGAGCCACTCGCGCTCCGCGGCAGCGAACGCCGGGCGAAGGTCCTCCGGTCCGCGGCGGCCCACCTCGAGCAGTGCCTGGGGGATCGATCGCCCGAGCGTCCCGGTCATCAGCCGGATCTCCTCGATCATCCGCGGCCACGCTTCGCGAGCGTGACCGCGACGGCGCTCGCGTCGCGACCGGTACGAGGCGACGGGAAGCGAGGCCGCGAATGCTCCGGCGACGAACGCCGGCAGCGCACCGCCGAACAGAACGAACGCGAAGCCGGCGCCGACGAGGAAGAGCCCGCCCATCACCGTGCCGAACTCGGCCGGACGCACGTCGTCGAGGCCCGCCTGCACGAGCCACTCGCGGACCTGCTCGCGCCGTGCGTCGGTCGCGGTGACGGCACGAGGACCGAAGCCGACGCCCCGCCAGCGGAACACCACGGCGCTGTACGCGAGGAACACGCCATAGGCGCCGAGCAGGGCCAGGAGCAGCCCGGTCACGAGATCCGCCCGATCGTCAGCCGCGCGCCGGCCGCGCGTTCGAGGGCGTCGCCGTAGGTGTCGAGGAGCGCGCGGACGTCGTAACCCGCCTGCTCGAGCGGGCGCGCGATCCGGGACGGCAGGTTCCCTGTCCACTGGAGCGGGTCGCCGTGGCGCTCGCGCGTGAAGAGCTCGGTGACCGTGAACGTGGTGGAGTCGCGCGACGTCTGGAGATCCTCGACGGCGATCACCTCGGTGACCGTCGGGACGTCGTCACGCCGCGCGCAGTGGACGACGACGTCGATCGACTCCGACACGAGGTTGTTGAGCGCCGACATCGGCAGCTCGTTGGAGGTGTCGGCGAGCTGTGAGATGAACCGTAGGCGCGTCAGCGCCTGGCGGGCCGACCCCGCGTGGATCGTGGTGAACCCCTTCACGCCCGACGACAGGGTCAGCAGCAGCGGGAGCGCCTCCCGGTCGCGAACCTCGCCGACGATCGCGATGTCGGGCGCCATCCGCAGGAAGCCCGCCACCAGCCGGCGGAGGTCGACCTCGCGGCGGTCGGCGCGCGCCGGCCGCGTCTGCATGTGCGCGACGTTCGGGAGCGGCACGTCGGTCTCGAACACCTCCTCCGCGATCACCACGCGGAGGGTGGGATCGAGCTCGGCCGCGCAGCACGACATGAGCGTCGTCTTGCCCGAGCCGGGGGCGCCCGCGAAGAGGACCGACAGGCGCGAACGGACACAGGCGCGGAGGAACTCCGCGACCGGCGGGTCGAGCATGTCGCGGTCGACGAGGTCGGCCAGCGACTTGAACGCCACGCCCGTGAACTTGCGGATGTTGACGAGGACATGGCCATCGCGCCCGACGTCGCCGTGGACGATGTGCAACCGAGCGCCCGTGTCGAGCTGTGCGTCCTGTAGTCCTTCGGCCGGGTCGAGCTTGCGGTGCGATCCCGCGGCGTCGTCGAGGATCTTCGTGAGCGTCCGCACGACGTGCTCGTCGTCGTGGAACGACTCGTCGTGGTACCCGCTCACGCCACGATGACGCTTCACGAAGATCGCGTCGGGGGCGTTGATCATGATCTCCCAGACGTCGTCGTCGTCGATGAGCGACGCGAGCGGGCCGTAGCCCGCCAGGTTGCGGAAGGCACGCTCGACGACGAGCTCCGGATCGGGGAGGTCGAAGGGCCGAAGGCCGCGGGCATAGTCGTCGGACCACCGTTCCACCTCGTCCTCGATGAGGGCACGAAGGCGGGGCACGCCTTCGGGGCGTGACATGTCGAGGGCGAGCGTCTTGGCGTGCTCCTGGACACTCCGCTCGATCTCCTGGAGTGGCGACAGCTCGTCCGCCATCGTCATGCGGTCTCCGCGGTCCAGGAGCCGAGCGATCCCACGGCGACCGGCACCGGCTCGATCTCGATGCGGCTGCCCGATCGTTCGAGGACGGCCGCGAACGCACCGGCGAGGGGGCCGCTCAGCTGGTGGGGAAGCCGGACGCCGTCGCGCAACGCCTCGTCGACGCGCCGCTCGGGGAGGAAGACAGGTGCCGCGGTGCTCACGCCGCCGGCGCGCCCCTGGAGGAGCTCCGCCACCGCCGCAGTGATCTCGGCACGGGCGCGTGCACTCTTCGGAGCGCGATTGACGACGGGAACGATGCGGTCAGCCGGTACGCCGTGGTCGACGAGGTCGCCGACCACGCGGACCAGCGAGTGGATCCCCTTCATGCCGGCGACGCCCACCGCGAAGACCACGTCGGCACGCGCCGCGACCGTCCGGGCCATCACGTTGCGCTCCTCGACGTCGATGGAGCCGCCGTCGTCCTCGCCCTCGAGGTCGGCGTCGACATCGCATACGAGGGCGCGCCACCCTCGGCAGAGGCTGTCGAGGCCGGCCGCGAAGGCACGGGGTCGCAGCGCCGACCAGTTGCGAGCCCGCCGGAGGCCGAGCAGCAGGCGGTACCGCCGCTCCTCGACGGTGAAGGTGAGGTTGCGGACCTCGTCGATGCTCGGCCGTGTCGCGCGGTGCGCGTCGACGAGCTCCTGTACGCCGGGCACCACGTCGCGCGCGTCGTGGAGCATCGCCTGCTCCCCGTTGCGGGCGAAATCCGCGAGGAGCACCATGCCGCCGAAGCGGACATCCTCGCCGAGCGCCTGTGCCAGCGCGATCGCCGCCGTCGACGTCCCGGCCCCGCCCGGGCCGCACACCATCGCGACCGCGGCTCGCCAGGCTGACTCCGGCACGACCGACGTCTCACCCGGGACGGCGTCGCCCCGCGTGATCTCCGACGCATGCTCGACGAGGACGTCGAGCAGGTCCTTGCGCTCGAACACGGGGTTGACGACGGCGTTGGCGCCAAGCGATCCCCAGTCGCGCGTCACCCGCAGGTCGTCGACGACGATGACGGCGCA
>DATAKR010000192.1:0-2690 GCA_036261495.1 Acidimicrobiales bacterium
CCGACCGCGCCGGCGGGCCGTTCCCGCTGTCGCGACCGGTGTCGCCGCGCGCGGCCGACGTCGGCCTCGAGGCGCCGGACGGGCAAGGGCCTGTCGCCACCCCGCGCTTCCGCGTCGGTGACCGGGTGCGCGTGCGCGAGCGCCACCCGTTCGGGCACACGCGCTGCCCGCGCTACGTGCGCGGTCACGCCGGCGTGGTGACACGGGTGGAGGGCGCCTTCCCGGTGCCGGAGATCGAGGTGCACGCCGGCGAGCTGGTGAGCGAGCCGACCTACGGCGTGCGGTTCGACGGGCGCGAGCTGTGGGGCGACGCGGCCGAGGCGGCCACGTCGGTCCACGTCGACCTCTACGAGCGCTGGTTGGAGCGGAGGACATGAGCGAGCGCGATCACCATCCGGCGCCGATGACCGACGTCGAGCGTCGGGCCCGTGCGTTGGAGGAGCTGCTCGTCGAGAAGGGCGTGATCGACCTGGCGACGGTCGACGCGATCATCGACGCCTACGCGAACGACATCGGCCCGATGAACGGCGCTCGAGCCGTGGCCCGGGCGTGGGTCGACGGCGGGTACCGCGAGCGCCTGCTCACCGACGCGGTGGCGGCCCTCGCCGAGCTCGGCATCGGGGGCCCCGAGGGCAACATCGTCGTGGTGGCGAACTCGGTCGGCGTGCACAACGTCGTGGTCTGCACGCTGTGCTCGTGCTATCCGTGGCCGGTGCTCGGCCTGCCCCCTGCCTGGTACAAGAGCCCCGAGTACCGGTCGCGCGTGGTGCGCGAGCCGCGCGCCGTTCTCGCCGAGATGGGATGCGACGTTGCGGCCGATCGCGAGGTGCGCGTGTGGGATTCGTCGGCGGAGCTGCGCTACATGGTGCTTCCGGAGCGGCCGGCGGGCACCGACGGGCTCTCCGAGGACGAGCTCGCCGCGCTGGTGACCCGCGACTCGATGATCGGCGTGGCCACGCTGTGACCGTGCGCGACGACGTGCAGTCGATGGAGGGCGCCGGCGCGCCGCCCCGGTCGAACGGTGAGCTGGTCTTCGACTCGCCGTGGCAGGGCCGCGCCTTCGCCACCGCGGTCGGCCTCGTCGAACGGCTCGGGCTCGACTGGGACGCCTTCCGGAGCCGCCTGATCGCGGCGGTCTCGGCCGACGCCGACCGCCCCTACTACGACAGCTGGGTGGCCGCGCTCGAGTCGCTCGTCACCGACACGGGCCTGCTCGACCCGGTCGACGTGGCCGACCGCGCCGCCGCGCTCGAAACGTGACGCGGGAGGAGGCGACGTGGCCGAGGTGAACGAGACGACGCTCCCCGGCGTGGGCGTGCGCTACGAGTTCACGACCGACGCCGGGGAGCGGGTCGCTGTGGTGACGCACCGCACCGGGCGCCGCGAGCTCGCCGTGTACGACCGCGATGACCCCGACGCGTGCCGGATGCTCGTGCACCTCAGCGCCGGCGACACGCGCACGCTCGGCGAGATCCTGGGCGCGAGCCACGTGAGCGAGACCGTCGCGGCCGTGCAGCAACGCCTGGAGGGCCTTGCCATCGATTGGGTCACGATCCCGGCGACCTCTCCCGCGATCGGCTCGACGATCGGGGAGGGCGCGTTCCGCACGCGGACGGGCGCGTCGGTGGTCGCGGTGGTGCGCGGGGCGACCACGATCCCGGCGCCGGGGCCCGACCATCGGTTCGAAGCCGGCGACGTCGCCGTCGCCGTCGGAACGCCGGACGGGCTCGCCCAGCTCCGCGCCCTGCTCGTGTCGTGATCGTCGCCGCGGCCAGCGGGGACGCCGCGACCGTGTTCGTCGAGATCGGCGCGGTCGCGCTCGGTCTCGCGGTCCTCGCCCGGCTCGCCGGCCGCCTCGGCGTCACGACGATCCCGTTCTACCTCGTCGCCGGGCTGGCGATCGGCAAGGGCGGCATCGCCCCGCTCGACGTGAGCGCGGGGTTCATCTCCCTCGTCGCCGAGATCGGCGTGCTCCTCCTGCTGCTGGCGCTGGGCCTGGAGTACACGGCCTCGGAGCTGCGCCAAGGGCTGCGGACCGGGCTGTTCGGCGGTGGCGTCGACGCCGTCGCGAACTTCACTCCCGGGCTTGTCGGCGGCCTCCTGCTCGGGTGGCATCCGACCGCCGCGGTGCTGCTCGGCGGCGTGTGCTGGGTCACGTCGTCGGGGATCGTCGCCAAGGTGCTCGGCGACCTCGGGCGCCTCGCCAACCGCGAGACGCCGTCAGTGCTGAACCTCCTCGTCATCGAGGACCTCGCCATGGCCGTGTTCCTGCCGGTCGCGGCCGCGCTGGTCAGCGGGCGCGCCCTGGCCGCCACCGCGGTCACGGTGGCGGTCGCCCTCGCCGCGGTGCTCCTCATCCTCGTCGCGGCGATCGGGCTCGGCGGGAGGCTGAGCGCCGCGCTCTCGAAGGGGAGCGACGAGTCGCTGCTCCTCGCGGTGTTCGGCCTGACCCTGCTCGTCGGCGGCCTCGCCCAGAAGCTCGAGGTGTCGGCGGCCATCGGGGCGTTCCTCGTCGGGCTCGCGCTCTCCGGGCCGGTGCAGGAGCGCGCCGGCACGCTCGTCGGTCCGCTGCGGGACCTGTTCGCGGCGGTGTTCTTCGTGTTCTTCTCCTTCCAGATCCGCCCGGCCGACCTCGTGGGTGCGCTCGTCCCGGCGCTGCTCCTCACGGTCGTCGCCGCGGCGGGCAAGCT
>DATAKR010000193.1:0-5137 GCA_036261495.1 Acidimicrobiales bacterium
GACGTGATCGAGGGGTTGCGCACGCTGCGCACGAGCCTGATGTTGATGTCGACCGCCGAGCGGTTGCGCACGCTCGCGGTCGTGAGCGTCGAGCCCGGCGCCGGCAAGACGTTCATCGCCCTCAACCTCGCTCGGGAGACGGCCGCGCTCGAGGTGCCCGTCGTCCTCGTCGACGGCGACCTGCGCCGGCCGATCGTCCACGAGCGGCTGGGGATCCAGCGCGTCCCCGGCCTGGCCGATGCACTGACGGGGGCGTCGACCATCGACGCCTGCGGTCGGGTGATCGAGGGGTGGTTGCGGGTGGTGCCGGCCGGCCGGGAGGTCGCCGACCCGGCCGGGTTGTTCGGCGGGCGCGAGCTCCGGTCGCTCACGGAGGGGATGGCCGGAGCGGAGCTCATCGTCTTCGACACCCCTGCCGGCGGGCTGTTCGCCGACGCCCTCGCCATCGCGTCGCAATGCGACGCCACCCTGCTCGTGATCGACGCGCAGTCGACGCGGCGTCGACCCGTCCGGCACCTCATCGAGAACCTCCGCCAGGTCGGCGCGCAGCCGATCGGCGTCGTCCTCAACCGGACGGAGCCGACGCCCCGCCCGTCCTACTACGAGGGCACGACCACGCGGCGCACACCGCGGGACGCGCCCGCCACGGTGGGCGGCCCGTCAGCGACCGAGCCGGACGTTCCCTAACCACTCGGCCACGGCCCGGGCGACCTCGGCATCCTTGTGGCGCAGGCCGTGGTCGCCGCCCTCCACCCACACGCGGGTGACGGGACCCGGGATGGTCGCGGTCGCGGCCTCGAGCTCGGCCGGCGTGGCGAAGGCGTCGCGGGTGCCCGACACAAAGAGGCAGGGCACGCCGATGCGTGGCAGGTGGGCGGTGCGCGGCTGGTCGGGCCGGCCGGGAGGATGCAGCGGATAGCTCACGAGCACCAGGCCGGCGGCGGGGAGCCCGGCGGCGACCGCCATCGAGCAGACGCGGCCACCCAGGGAGCGCCCACCGAGGAAGACCGACGACAGGTCGACGCCGGCGCGCTCGGCCAGCGCGGCCGCGGCGTCGGTGACCACGTCGACGAGGGCGTCGGCGCGCCGGCGCGGCAGGTCGATGCGCTCGACGACGAACCCGAGCGCGGCGGCCGCCTCGTCGATGGCGACGAGGGCCGCCTGGGTGCGGTCGGCACTCGCACCGGGCGTGAGGAGGAGGGCGGCCGGGGGCGCCGGCCGCCGGCGGGTTGCGCTCATCCGATCTCGAGGAGGATGCGCTTGGCCTCGGTGAGCTCGAGGATGCGCTGGCCGGCGCCTTCGGTGTCGGCGCCGTGGTCGGGATGGGCGTCGCGCACGAGCTGGCGGAAGCGCTTCTGGATGTCGCTGCGCCCGGGCTCGCTGTCGGTCGGGAACCCGAGGATGGCGAGCGCCCAGCGCTCGTCGTTGGGCAGGATCCGCCGGCGCAGGCTGCCCGCCTCGTCGCCACCGAGGAAGGAGAGCAGCCGGTCGTCGATGCCCCCCGTCCACCGCGTCGCTCGCCGGATCAGGCGGAACGCCTGGCCGCGCACCGCGTACGAGAGCTGGCTGGCGGCGTAGATGGCGGCGAGCACCTGCGGCAGCACCGCGCCGTGCCCGTCGATGTCGAGATGGAGCCGGTCGCCCTCGCCCACCAGCCGATGATGGCTCCGATCGAGACCGTGCACGTCGACCTGGAACCGGTAGTAGCAGCGCGGTTGCACGACCCGGTGGCCGCCCTGCAGATCGTCGAGCAGCACGTCGAGGCGGTCGAGCACCTCCTCGTCGTCCTCCAGCGCGCTCACCCCGGCGGCCACGATCCCCGCGAGGAGCATGCCGCCGAAGCCCGGCGCCGGGTCGGAGGGCAGCCACAGCCGGCCGAGCGCGACGCGACGGGTGGGCGAGAACGGCCGCGAGTGCCGGACCTCGAGCTCGGCGAGGAGCGTCACGATCCGACGAGCGTACGGAGCCGGCCGGCGCTACACGTAGGTGAAGAGGATGTCGCGCAGCCGCTGGCTGTGCTCGGCCACGACCTCGTCAGCCTCGTCGGCCTCGAGGGCGCCGGTGATCTGGCCGGTGAGCTCCTGCACGCGCCGCCAGACGCCCTCGTCGATCCCGAACGGGGCCGGCGTGGCCTGCAGCGCGTCGGCGGCGTCGAAGAAGTCGCCGGCGAGGCTCAGGTCGTCGGGGTCGTCCTTCAAGCGGTCGGCGGCGACGTAGAGCCGGCTCATCACCTCGTAGTTGGCCGCGTCCTCCTCGCCGTCGTCGTCGACCGCCGCGAGCTGGTCCGGCGTCTCGATCTCGTCGAGCAGCTCGTCGACGCGCTCCTCGTCCATCGCACCGACCACGAGGTCGGTGCCGATCTCCCAGGGCTGGCCCGGCGCGTAGTCGTACTTGACGTCGGCGCCCTCCTGGGTCTCCCACTGGTGCTCGATCCCCTCGGCGCCGAGCCGCGTGTCGAGCTCGCCCCGCTGCTCGGCGGTCCACTCGTCGAGCTCGTACACGATGACGTCGGTGCCCTCGCCGTCGTCCGCGGGCGGGGGCTGGTCGACGAGCGCCGCGCCGTCGTCGGGGCAGACGGCGACGCCTTCGCGGTACTCGGCCCCGCACTCGGGACACCACATCGTGCTCATGGCCGCCGACGCTAACCCACCTCGGCGGCAGGCCCGTCGAGCCGCCGGCTAGAGCAGATCCCAGTCGGCGAGGCGCGGCCGGCGGGCCAGGGCGCGCATGACCGCACCGAGGCCGATGAGGCCGAAGCCGAGCGGCACGAGGGTGTCGGCGGCGATGCCGGTGGTGGCCAGACCCGCCGTCCCGGTGGTGCCCGAAGTGGCCGGTGCCGGCGTGGTGCCGGTCGCGGCCGCCGCGGCGGACGCACTGGGTGCAGCCGGGCCGGCCGTCGTGGGCGGCGAGGTGGCGGCGGTCGTCGGCGTGCCGCCCGTGAGCGGTATGGCCGGGATCGACGAGCTCGTCGGCGTCGGGCCGGTGGTCTGCGCGCCGGCGGCGCCGGCCAGGCCGAGAGCGATCACGGCGAACGCCGCGCTCGCGATGACGACCCGGAGTGCACGCACGGGCCGGGACCCTACCACCCGCCCTGCACCACCCCGGGAATCCGGTTCGCGGCGTTCGCCCCCTACAGGTTGGGGTCCTCGGTCCAGCGACCGAACACCGTCTCCATGGCACCGATGACCTCGCCGACGGTGGCGTAGGCGCGGACGGCGTCGAGGATGGCGGGCATGAGGTTCGCCGCCGGCTCGGCTGCGGTCCGGGTCACCTCACGGAGCGCCGATGCGACGGCGTCGTCGTTGCGGGCGCGCTTCACCTCGGCCAGCCGCTTCCGCTGGACGTCCTCGACCTCGGCGCCGACCGACAGGATCGCCGGTCGGTCGTCGTCGGTCTCGGTGAACGCGTTCACGCCGACGACGACCCGGCGTCCGGAGGCGATCTTCTGCTCGGCCTCGTAGGCGGCCCGGGTGATCTCGCCCTGGAACCAGCCCTGCTCGATGGCCAGGTAGACGCCCTCGAGCATCGACCCGTGGCCGAGGCCGTCGAGGTACGAGAACACCTCCTCCGCGCGCCGCTCCATCTCGTCGGTCATGGCCTCGACCGCCCAGGCGCCGCCGAGCGGGTCGGCGACGGAGGCCACCCCGGTCTCGTACGCGACGACCTGCTGGGTGCGCAGTGCGATGCGAGCAGACTTCTCGGTGGGGAGCGCGAGCGCTTCGTCGAACGCGTCGGTGTGCAAGCTCTGGGTGCCGCCGAGCACGGCCGCGAGCGCCTGGATCGCGACGCGAGCGACGTTCACCTCGGGCTGCTGGGCCGTGAGCGACACGCCGGCCGTCTGCGTGTGGAACCGGCATTGCAGCGACCGCTCGTTCTTGGCGCCGTAGCGCTCGCGCATCCAGCGGGCCCAGATCCGCCTCGCCGCCCGGAACTTGCCGATCTCCTCGAGGAAGTCCCAGTAGGAGTTGAAGAAGAACGACAGGCGCGGCGCGAAGTCGTCGACGTCGAGCCCGGCCGCGACCGCGGCCTCGACGTACGCGAAGCCGTTGGCCAGGGTGAACGCCAGCTCCTGGGCGGCCGTCGAGCCGGCCTCGCGGATGTGGTAGCCGGAGATCGAGATCGGGTGCCACCGCGGCATCTCGGCGGCGCAGAACCGCACCATGTCGGTGACGATCCGCATCGACGGCCGCGGCGGGTACACGAACTCCTTCTGGGCTTGGTACTCCTTCAAGATGTCGTTCTGGATCGTGCCGGCGAGGGCGGCTCGGGCGACGCCCGTCTTCTCGCCCACGGCGGCGTACATGGCCAGCGCGATCGCGGCCGCCGAGTTGATCGTCATCGACGTCGTGACCTTCGACAGGTCGATGTCGGCGAACAGATCCTCCATGTCGGCGAGCGTGTCGATGGCGACACCCGCCTTGCCGACCTCGCCGAGCGAGCGGGGGTCGTCGGAGTCGCGGCCCATGAGCGTGGGCAGGTCGAAGGCCGTCGACAGGCCGGTGCCGCCGGAGCGGAGGATCTCCTTGAAGCGGGCGTTGGTGTCGTCGGCGGTGCCGAACCCGGCGAACATCCGCATCGTCCAGAGCTTCGACCGGTACATCGAGGCGTGCGGGCCCCGCGTGTAGGGGTACTGGCCGGGGAAGAGCCCGTCGTCGGGGCCGTACACCGGATCGACGGGAATGCCGGACAGGGTGTCGAAGTCGGCGTCACGCGTCGGCGCCGCGTCGTAGCTCCGTTGCCACTCCTCGCGGGCAGTCATCGTCTCCAGTATCCCCCGCAAGCGGGCGACGGTCTCGCGCGCGGCGGCCGGGTAGGGTGCCCGCGTGAGTCCCGAAGCACAGGCACCTGACCGCAACCTCGCGCTCGAGCTCGTCCGCGTCACCGAAGCCGCCGCCCTCGCGGCCTCGCGCTGGGTCGGTCGCGGCGACAAGGAGGGCGCCGACGGCGCCGCAGTCGACGCCATGAGGCAGATCCTCTCGACCGTGTCGATGGACGGCATCGTGGTGATCGGCGAGGGCGAGAAGGACGAAGCGCCCATGCTCTACAACGGCGAGCGCATCGGCAACGGCGAGCCGCCGCAGGTCGACATCGCCGTCGACCCGCTGGAGGGCACGACGCTGACCGCGAAGGGCATGCC
>DATAKR010000194.1:0-29063 GCA_036261495.1 Acidimicrobiales bacterium
ACGGGGACGGTGCGGGGCACCTCCGCGGGCGCGGCGAACCCTGCGGTCACGAGGGCGGCGACGGCCAGGAAGCCGGCGCTCCGGCGGAGCTTGCCGACCCGGCGCGAGTGGAGCGGTTCGACGACGCCGCCCACGAGGCACTGCAGGCACACGGTGCGGCCCGGAAGGTCGTCGACGTGCAATGGCGTCAGTGGTGCGAGACGGGGCCGGCGGGGGCTTCGGCCTCGGTCGGTCACGATGGTCGGTCCTCCTGAGATGCGGCGACGCGCGCGACAAGGAAGGCCCGCTACGGGAGGGGTTCCTCGATCCGGGACCATTCGGCCGGATCCCGCCATGTCACGTACGCAATAAGTGTCGCCGGTTGACCGTCGTTCAATGAGGTTCTGAGCGGGTCATTTTCGGGGACTACGCCGTGCATAGCCCTCGGCACCGTTCATGCCTGGCCCGACCGGTTGCGGATCCCCATCGATCTGGTGCGCTGGCACCCCTAGGGTGCGCCGAGTGACCGACTCCGACGAGCGTCCACGCGTCTACCGCCAGCTGCAGTTCCGCCGGCCGCCGGGCGCCGCCGAGCTGCTCCTCGTGCGCCACGGCGAGTCGGCGCCGGCCGACCCCGAACACCCCCATCCGCTGGTCGACGGGCACGGTGACCCGCCCCTCGACCCCGTCGGCGTCGAGCAGGCCGAGCGCGTCGCCGACCGCCTCGCCGGCGAGGACATCTCGGCGATCTACGTGACCACGTTGCAGCGCACCGCCCAGACGGCGGCGCCACTGGCCGCCCGCCTCGGGCTCGAGCCGGTGGTCGAGCGGGATCTCCGAGAGGTCCACCTGGGCGAATGGGAGGGCGGGCAGTTCCGCCGGCGCGTGAGCGAGGGCGATCCCCTCGCGCTGCGCATGGCGGAGGAGCAGCGCTGGGACGTGATCCCGGGGGCCGAGCCCGGCGACGTGTTCGCGGCGCGTGTCACCGCCGCCATCCGCAGGATCGCCGAGCGCCACCGCGACCAGTGCGTCGCCGTGTTCGCCCATGGCGGCACCATCGGCCAGGTCCTGGCCTCGGCCTGCGGCGCTCGCGGCTTCACGTTCACCGGTTCCGACAACGGCTCGATCTCGCACCTCGTGGTGTGGGGCGAACGCTGGACGATCCGTCGCTACAACGACACCGCCCACCTGAGCGCACGGTTCACGACGGCGCCCGAGCCGCTCACGTGACGTGCACCTCGGCCCCGCCGCCGGCGGCGCGAGGCTGAGCGGCGGTGGAGGCCGACCTCGCGTCGCCGAGCGCGCAGCGCGACCCGCACGCCCTGTTCCGATCGCTCCGCCGGCAGGGGCCGGTGGTGTGGAGCGACGCCCACCGCGCGTGGCTCGTCGTCGGCCACGCCGAGGCGGCGGCGGCGTTCCGCGACCCTCGCCTGTCGTCGGACCGCATCCCCGTGTTCGAGGCCATCGCCCGGCGGCGCGGCCCCGAGTTCGCCGTCGCCGTCGACCTGCTGCGCGGCTGGATGGTGTTCCGCGACCCGCCGGCCCACACCCGGCTGCGTGAGCCGGTGCGGGCGGCGTTCACACCGCGCCGCGTGGCGGCCCTCGAACCGGTGGTCGCCGACGTGGTCGACGAGCTCCTCGACGGCCTCGAGACCCGGGGCGGGGGCGACGTGGCCGAGCTTCTCGCGCGGCCCCTGCCGGCGATCGTGATCGCCGAGCTCCTCGGGGTGCCGAGGGCCGATCGCGCCCGGTTCCAGGCGTGGTCGGACGGTCTCGCCCGCCTCGTGTTCGCGGCGGGCTCCGCCGGCGTCGACGCCGACGCGGCGACGGGCGCTGCCCGGGCGTTCGCCGGCTACTTCCTCGAGCTCGTCGAGGAGCGCCGCGCCCATCCCGCCGGTGATCTCATCTCCGCGATCGTGGCGGCGCAGGAGCGCACCGCGCCCCCGGATCGCCTGTCGCCGGTGGAGCTGGCGGGCGCGTGCGCCATGCTCCTGTTCGCCGGGCACGAGACCACCACCACCCTGCTCGTGAACGCCACCCGGGTGCTGTTCGAGGTCCCCGAGGAGCGCGAACGCCTCGCGTCGCAGCCGTCGCTCGACGCGACCGCGGTCGACGAGCTGGTCCGGTTCGAGGGCCCCGCCAAGGTCATGGTCCGCCGAGCCGTCGGGCGCCTCGACCTCGGCGGTGCGAGCATCTCGCCCGGTGACACGGTGTTCGTGGTGATCGGCGCGGCGAACCGCGACACCGCGGTGTTCGCTGACCCCGATCGGCTCGATCTGGCCCGGGACCCGAACCCGCATCTGGGCTTCGGCTGGGGCCTGCACCACTGCCTCGGCGCCCCGCTCGCCCGGCTCGAGGCCCGTATCGCGTTGCGCCGCCTCCTCGACCGGTTCCCGAGCCTGCACCCCGCCGACCCCGACGCGCCGGCGCACCCATGGGGCGGCGGCACGCTCGGCCGCGCCGCCGGCCGCGTCGTCGTCGCCGTCTAGGACGCCGTCACTCGAGGGTCGCGTAGGGCATCTGCTCGCCCTCGGCGCTCGCCGTCCGGACGGTGTCGATGGCGTCGCGGATCGCCGCGACGAACTCGTCGATCCGCCCGCGGTGCACGGCGTTGACGGTGCAGTGGAGGCTCGGCGGTGGGCCCTGCTGGTCGGCGAACCACCCGCGGGCCCACAGGGCGTTGCCGACCGCGAACACGTCGACGCCGTCGATCGTGAACGCGACCAGCGTCGCCTCGGGCTCTCCGAGGACGCGGACGCCGGGGATGCCGCGCAGGGCCGCGACGAGATCCTCGGTCGCGAGCCGCGCCTCGCGCGTCAAGCGGAGATAGCCGTCCTCGCCCACGAAGTTGAGCACCGCCCATGCGGCCGCGATCGGTCCGCCGCTCTTGGTGCCGAGCACCCCGGAGCTCGCGTAGAAGCCGCCGAGCCAGTCGTCGGTGACGAAGGTGTGGTAGCGGCGGAGGCCCTTGTTCCGGTGGAGGATCACCGACGCGCCCTTCGCGGTGTAGCCGTACTTGTGCAGGTCGACCGAGATCGACGTGACACCCGGCACCCGGAAGTCGAACGGCGGGATCGGGTAGCCGAGACGCTCCAGCATCGGCAGCGTGATCCCGCCCATGCAGCAGTCGACGTGACAGTTGACGCCTCGCTCGCCGGCGATGGCCGCGACCGCGGCGACGGGGTCGATCACCCCCTGCGGATAGCTCGGCGCCGAGCACGCGAGAAGCACCGTGTTGTCGTTCACGTGCTCGGCCATCGCGTCGGGCACCGCCTTGAAGTCGTCGCCCACCGGCACCCGAACGATCTTCACGCCGAAGTACTCGGAGCCCTTGGTGAACGCGGCGTGCGCGGTGGTCGGCACCACCATCTCCGGCGCGTCGATCCCCCGCTCGGCGCGGCCCCGGTTCCGGGCGGCCTCGACCGCGAGCAGGATGCTCTCGGTGCCCCCGCTCGTCATGAAACCGGCGGCGTCGGGCCCACCGTTCAGCAGATCGGCGATCATGTGCACGACCTCCGACTGCATCCGGCCGAGGCTCGGGAACGCGAAGGGGTTCAGCGCGTTCGTCGAGTGGAAGGCCGACAGCGCTCGGGTCGCCACGTCGTAGACCTCGTCGCCGGCGTCGTAGGCGAGGCTGAAGGCCCGCCCCGACCGGTACTCGACGTCGCCGGCTCTCCGGTCGTCGAGCTCGGCGAGGACCTCGTCGGCGGGTCGTCCTGTGGGCGGGAGCGGCATGACCGGGACGCTATCCGCGACCCCAGGGTTGACCCGGGGCGTGAACGGGGAATACCGGCTCCATGGTCACGGAGCTGCGCGAGTCGGAGAAGGGCACCCCGATCACACGCACCATCAGCAACATCACCGGGTGGCTCGGGTCGTTCCCGGCCATCCTGATCGCGCTCGGGATCATCGCCGCGTGGGCCGTGTCCGGGCCGATGATGCACTACTCCGACACGTGGCAGCTCGTGATCAACACGTTCACGACGCTCGTCACCTTCGTGATGGTGTTCGTCATCCAGAACAGCCAGAACCGCGACGGCCGGGCCATCCAGCTGAAGCTCGACGAGCTGATCTGCGCGATCCGCGATGCCGACGACCGCCTCGTGGGCATCGAGGAAGAGCCCGAGAAGCAGATCAAGCAGGCCCAGGACGAGGTGCGCGGCCGCGTCCACAACGAGGACGAGGACGACGCTACGTCGCCGAGCGGCGATGACGCTCCTCGAGACGAGCTGCGTACGCGGCCGCTTCGGAGCGCCTAGCCATCCCCAGCTTGGCCAGCACGTTCGACACGTAGTTCTTCACCGTCTTCTCGGCGAGGTCGACCTCGTCGGCGATCTGGCGGTTCGTGTAGCCCTGGGCGATCAGGTGGAGGATCCGGCGCTCCTGGTCCGACAGCTGGCTCAGGCCGCCGTCGTCCGCCCACTCCGACCGCAACCGGTCGAGCACCCGCGTCGTCATGGTGCCGTCGAGGAGCGACTCGCCGCGGCCCACCCGGCGAACGGCGTCCACCAGGTCGTGGCCCTTCACCTGCTTGAGCAGGTAGCCGGACGCCCCGGCGAGCACCGACGCCAGCAGGGCTTCGTCGTCGGCGAACGACGTCAGCATGAGGCACTGCACGGCCGGTAGCCGCGACCGCACCTCCCGGCACAGCTCGACGCCGTCGCCGTCGGGAAGACGGACGTCGAGGATCGCCACGTCCGGTGCAGCCTCGACGATGTCTCGTAGCGCGGCCTCGACGGTGCCGGCCTCGCCCACCACCCTCAGGTCGGGCTCGGCCTCGAACAGCGCCCGCAGGCCGTCGCGCACCAGCTCGTGATCGTCGACGAGGAACACCGTGATCGTCGCGACGTTCGTCGCCGCGGGGGGCCGGGCCCGGCTCGTCATGGTCACTCCCTGAAGTCGCGTCCTCCGACAGGGTCGCCTGCCCCCGCTCGACTGGGCAGGGGCCGAAGGTCCATATCTCCGCGCCAACCTGGCCGCGAAAGAGCTGCGGCCCCGGGCCCCGGCGCGCCGCGACCGCGAGAGGCCCACGATTTCGGGACCTTCGCCTCTGCCCCGGCGGCGCCGGGATCCGGACGCTGTACCGAGACGATCCGACCCGGAGGTGGACCCGTGCACGTCCTCATGCCCGAAGTGGCATCACCCATGGCGGCCGAGGCGGCCGACGCGCTCACCGCCGCCGGACACGCCGTCCACACCTGCCACGACCCGGGCCACCAGGGGTTCGCCTGCGTCGCGCTGCGAGACGGTGACTGCCCGCTCGAGGCCTCGCCCATCGATGTCGTGCTCGGCGTCCGGCGGTCCGCGGACCCGCAGCCCCGCCGCAGCGAGGACGCGCTCCTCTGCGGGGCGCGCCACCGCATCCCGCTCGTGGTCGCGGGCGCGACCGAGCCCAACCCGTTCGAGCGGTGGACGAGCGCCACCAGCACCGTCGCCGACGTCGTGGCCGCGGTCGAGGCGGCCGCGATCGCGCCGCTTCCCGTCCAGACGGCCGCCGCGGCCGAGGAGCTGGAGCAGGCGCTCCGGCTCGCAGGGACCGACCCGGCCGGCGCCTCGGTCGTCGTGTTCCGGCGCATGGCCGGCCTGCGCGTCGAGCTGACGCTCCCCGCCGGCGTACCGCCGCGGGTCGCGCACGCCGCCGCCGTCCGCGTCGACCAGGCCGTCCGTGGGGTCGATCCGTGGGCCGTCGCCGTCGACGTCGTCGTCGTCCCGAGCTGAGGCCCGCCGTCAGCCGGCGCGGCTCCGGGCGGTGAGGCCGGCGAGGTCGGCCAGCTCCGCGAAGCCCGCGTCGATCCCCGACACGAACACGTCGAGGTCGTCGAAGGCGTCACCGTCGGCGTAGAGGCCGAGGGTGAGGCGGCTGTCGTAGGAGAGGATCCCGACGCTCACCGTGAGGTTCCGCGCCAGGGGCACCACGGGGTACACGTCGAGGAGGCGGGCGCCGAGCAGGTAGAGCGGCACCGGCGACGCCGGCACGTTGGTGACGACGAGGTTCACGAACGGCTGGTGGTGCACGAGCGCGGAGATGGCGGCGACGACCGCGCCCGGGAGGTGGTCGGCGAAGCCGAGCAACGACGCGCTCGCGTCGTCCTCGTGCGATGCCTTGAGCCGCGTCATCGTCCGGTGGATCGTGTCGAACCGGGCGCGCGCGTCGCCTTCGCCCACCGGCAGGTCGACGAAGAGGCTGGCGACCTGGTTCCCGAGCGCGCCGCGCTGATCGTCGGGCCGGCGCGACACCGGCACGAGGACCTTGAGCGTGTCGGCGTCCTCACCTCGCGCAGCAGTGAGGTCGTGGAGGCCGCGAGTGACCGCCGCGAGCACGACATCGTTCACGGTCCCACCGAGCCGCGTCTTCGTCTGCCGCACCTCGTCGAGCGACCGGGAGATCACCTCGAACCGGCGTGAGGCGCCGATGCGGTCGTTCAACGACGAGCGGGGTGCGAAGCCGGCGTGCAGCATCTCGCGGAAGCCGTCGAGGGTCGCGGCCGGCACCTCGTCGCGGTGCTGGACGAGCGACGCCGCCGCGGTGGCCAGGTGGACGACGTCGCCGGCCGTGGTCGCGAGATCCCGGAACAGGAGCTGGAGGGGCGAGGGCCCGCGCTCGGGGACGAACAGCCGCAGCTCCGACGGCGGGGTCTCGGGTGTGAAGTCCAGGGTGACCGCCGCCACGTCGACGCCCGACACGCCGTCGATGAGCGCGTGGTGGAGCTTCTCGATCATCGCGACGCGGCCGTGCTCGAGGCCGTCGACGAGGATGAGCTCCCACAGCGGATGGTGGCGGTCGAGCCGCTCCATGTGGACGCGCGCCGTGAGCTCCCGGAGGGCGCGCTCGTCACCCGGAGCGGGCAGGTGCACGAGGCGGACGTGGCGGGCGATGTCGAAGCCGGGATCGTCGACCCAGAGCGGCGGCGCCTGGCGGAGAGGGCTCCACTGCAGCCGCTGGCGGAACCGCGGGAGCAACGGCAACCGCGCCACGAGCAGCGCGCGAACGTCGTCGAGGCGAACGTGGCCGCGCTCGTCACGGAGGGGCTCGCCCTCGAAGATGCCGACCGAGCCCACGTGCATGGGCGCGTCCTCGTGCTCGAGGTGGAGGAAGCTGGCGTCGAGCGACGTGAGCATCGTCGGGGTCGTCATGACGCCGCGCCCACCTTCCCGTTCGCCGGCGTCGCCGCCGCCGGCTTCGGCCGGTGCGGCCGGGTCCTCACCGGCTTCGTGGGCACGACGGCCACGACCTCGTCGAAGCCCTCGCGGAGGCACTCGAGGAACAGCTCGCCGTCCGGAACGGCGACGCGGTCGCTCAGCACACCGATGCACGCCGTGCCGACGTGGCTGATCAACGACACGTTGACGGCGGCCCCCGACGGCGGCGCGAACGCGTACTCGGCGACGACCTCGGCGCCGGCGAGGTACACGGGGAACGGCGCGCCCGGCACGTTCGTCGCCACGAAGTCGACGCCCTTGAGCATGGATGCGAACACCGACGTGGTGACGATCGGTGGCAGTCGGTTGAGCAGCCCGGCGAGGGTGTCGGTGAGCGGCAGGGCGGGCTCGTTGCGCCACGACCTGGCCAGCGCGCCGAGTGTGCGCATCCGCTCGATCGGGTCGAGTGGCGTCCCGACGGGCACCGTGAACCGGGCGGGGACGAACCGGTTGCCGCCCAGGTCGTCGTCGCCGACCCGGTAGCTGATCGGCATGTCGACGCGGAGCCCGTCGACCGGGGCGCCGTGGCGCAGGTGGTAGCGCCGCAGCCCCGCGGTGACGGCCGCGAGGAAGGCGTCGTTGACGGTGCCGCCCGCCTGCTTCCCCGCCGCCCGAAGGGTGGCGAGCGGCAGCTCGATCGAGTCGAAGCGCCACTGGAGGCTGACGCCGCGGAACACCGGCGACTGCCGGGCCGTCGCGGGAGCGAGGATCTTGGCGATGGAGGTCGCGGTCCGGACCGCGTCGCGAGCGGCTCCGGGCGGGTCCGTGACGACCCGGCGGGCCGCACCACTGGAGATCCTCGCCGTGGCCCGGGCGAACGCCAGGGCCTCGCGGGCGCGACCGGCCAGACCGTCGATCGCGAGGCCCATGGGTGACACCGACTCGGCGGTGAGATCACCGTCGACCTCGCCGGCGGCCGCGGCGTCGGCGTCTCGCGACACGTCGAGCAGCATCATCGCCAGGCGGATGCCGCCGACGCCGTCGGTGAAGGAGTGGTGGACCTTCTGGATGAGCGCGGCCCGGCCGTCCGCCAGACCGTCGACGACGGTGAACTCCCAGAGCGGGCGCGAGCGATCGAAGCCGGCCATCGCGAGGGTGGCCGCCATGTCGAGGACGGTCCGCAGCGTGGCGGGCGGGGGCGCGACCACGTGGCGCAGGTGGTAGCCGAGGTCCGGCTCGCCGACCGACACCCAGCGCGGCGGGCCGAGCCGGAAGGGCGGCTCGACGACCCGCTGGTGGAGGCGGGGAATGAGGCGGGCGCCCGACCGGAGGCGCTCCTCGAGCCGGGCCATGTCGGGTGACCGGTCGAGGAGGGCGATCGCCGTGATCGTCGTCCGCAGCGCCGGATCGCGCTCGATCGTCCAGATGACCTCGTCGCTGTCGTTCATCACAGCCTGGAAACGCGGCGTGCCCATGAGTCGCTCCTCCGCTCGCACCGAACCCGCTCGGACGGTATGGCGGCGGACGCCCACGAGGTCAGGGTCGAAGGACCCGCGGTCGGCGGTCTCAGCGCCCGCGAGCGGCGTCGAGCAGCACGCGCCGCTCGGCCGAGGCGATCGTGCGGCGCGCCGCGTCCACCACGTCGGGGTTCACCGAGATCGACGTGATCCCGTAGCGGACGAGGTGCTCGGCGAACGACGGCCGGTTCGACGGCGCCTGCCCGCACAAGGACGACGTGATCCCGGCTTCGCGGGATGCCTCGATGATGCGCCGGATGGCGTCGAGCACCGCCTCGTCGGCCTCGTCGAAGAGCTCGGCGCACACCTCCGAGTCGCGGTCGACACCGAGGACGAGCTGGGTCAGGTCGTTGGAGCCGATCGACACGCCGTCGATGCCGAGCGCCGCGTACTGCGGGATGTAGTAGGCGACGGACGGCACTTCGGCCATGACCCACTTCTGCAACGACCGGTCGTGACCGAGCGGGCTCTTGTCGACGGCCTCGAGGCAGGCCTCGAGCTCCCAGCGCGTACGTACGAACGGGATCATGAGGTGGAGGTTCGGGGTCTCCTCGCGCACGCGCGCCAACACCTCGAGCTCGAGGGCGAACAGGTCGGGCTCGCGGACGTAGCGGTAGCAGCCGCGGTACCCGATCATCGGGTTGTCCTCGGCCGGCTCGAACTCGGCGCCGCCGGTGAGGCCGCGGAACTCGTTGGTCCGGAAGTCGATCGACCGGTAGATGACCGGACGCGGTGCGAAGGCCCGGGTCACGGTGAGCAACGACGCCGTCATCTTCTCGGCGAAGTCGGCGCGACCGCCGGTGGCGAGCATGTGGCGCGGGTGCACGCCGCCGAGCGCGTCGGTGAGCATGAACTCGGCGCGCAGCAGGCCGACGCCGTCGACCGGCATCGCCGCCACCTCCTCGGCCCGCTCGGCCATGGCGAGGTTCACGTAGAGCTTCGTCGCGAGCGTCTCCTCGGCCACCATCTCGAGGCGGGCGGCCGCCGCGGCGGCAACGGCCGGCGCGGTCGTGGCGGAGGCGACTCGGCGCTCGACGCGACCCTCGAGCACGCGCCCCCGGGCGCCGTCGACGGTGACGACCTCGCCGTCGCGGAGCTTGGTCGTCGCGTACCGGGTGCCCACCACCGCGGGGACGCCCAGCTCGCGGCAGACGATGGCGGCGTGGCACGTCATCCCGCCGCCATCGGTGACGACGGCCGCGGCGCGCCGCATCGTCGGCACCCAGTCGGGGTTCGTCATCGGCGCCACGAGGATCTCCCCCGCGGCGAGCCGCGCGCCCTCGTCGGGTGAGCGGAGGACCCGCACCGCTCCGGTGGCGACACCGGGGGCGGCCGCCAGCCCGGCCACGAGCAGCTCGCCGACCGCCTGCGGCCCCGGACCGAGGGTCGTGATCGGACGGGACTGCACGATGAACGTCCCGTCGCCGGCGATCGCCCACTCGACGTCCTGGGGCTCTCCGTAGTGCTCCTCGATGCGGAGACCGAGGCGCGCCAGGTCGAGGACCTCGCCGTCGTCGAGCACGCGGGCCATGGCCTGCTCGTCGTCGAGGTCGAGGTGGACGTCGTGACCGTCGTCGCCCCGGACGATCTCGAACGATTTGCGGCCGACGCGGGCCGACACCAGCCGAGGCCCGCTCTTCTCGACAACGTAGGTGTCGGGCTCGACCTGCCCACCGACGACGACCTCGCCGAGCCCGAACGCGCCCTCGATCACCATGCGGCTGCGGTCGTTGGTGGAGGGGTCGGCCGTGAACAGGACGCCCGAGCGCTCGGAGTCGACCATCTGCTGGACGACGACCGCGATCGCCGGCTCGTCGTCGACACCCTGCTGGCGCCGGTAGAAGATCACCCGGGGGCCGAAGACGGAGGCCCAGCACTCGACGATGCGCGCGAGCAGCTCCTCCTCGTCGAGCACGTTGGTGAACGTCTGGTTCATGCCGGCGAACGACGTGCCGGCCGTGTCCTCCGACGTGGCCGACGACCGCACCGCCACCGCGGTGGCACCCAGGCGGCGGTAGGCGGCCACGATCTCGTCGCGGATCGCCTCCGGCACTCCCGCCTTGGCCACCAGCTCCTGCAGACGCGTGGCGTCCTCCTCGAGGCCGGCGGGGTCGTCGATGCGAGCCGCCGCCGCCCCCTCGCGCAGGTCGTCCCGCAGACCGGCGGCGTCGAGCGCGGCGAGGTAGGCGGAGGCGGTCACCACGAAGCCCGGGGGAACCGGTAGCCCGGCGCGGGTGAGCTCGCCGAGGTTCGCCCCCTTGCCGCCGACGATCTCGGTGTCGTCCCGACCCAGCTCGGAGAACCACGCAACGTGTGCCATCGGGCGCCTCCTGCACTCATCGTCAGGGTCGACCGCGCCGGGTCTGCGGCGACAGGGACTTTGTCCCCGATCGCGCGTGCGAGGATCGCTCGGTGCTCCACGTCAACGCGACCACGATCCGCCTGTTCCTCCACGTCCTCGCCGCCACGATCTGGGTCGGCGGACAGATCGTCCTCGCCGGCCTCGTCCCCACGGTTCGGACCTTCGGCCCCGACGCGCCCCGGGTCGTCGCCCGTCGCTTCAATGCCATCGCGTGGAGCGCGTTCGCCGTGCTCGTGGTGACGGGGATCTGGAACATCCTCGCCGTCGACCGCCGCGACACCGCCTACATGGTCACGTTGATGGTGAAGCTGCTTGTGGTCGCCATCTCTGCCATCGCGACCCTCGTGCACATCGTCGGCCGGAGCCGCAAGGCCCTCGCGATCGGGGGGGCCGTCGGCGGTCTCGCCGCCGTCGGCGCCCTCTTCCTCGGTCTCCTGCTGCACACCGGCACCTAGCGCGGGCGCGCCGGCGGTGCGGTCAGGCGGCCCAGGGCCCGCCGAGCGAGGGGTGCTGCAGCTTGCTGATCGCCCGCGCCTCGATGATCCGAGCGCGGCTCCGGGCGACATGGACGAGATGGGCGACCTCGCTGATGTGATGGGGCGAGCAGCCGTCGAGCCCAAGGTGGAGGCAGAGCACGGCGCGCTCACGCTCGTCGAGGAACGCCATCCGTCGCTCGAGCTCGCCGATCGGAAGCTCTGGGGGGAGCTGTGCCGAACGGACCGGCTGCGTCAGATGGGTGGTCATGCGCCCATCAGACCAGCGCCCGACGGGTCGTGACGGCCGCAGACGGCCCTACCTCTGGGACATTGGTCCCGGCGCGCGGGTCGGGACCTCCGGCCCTTCGCCGGCGACCACTCGGCCCTCGTCTGGTCGGAACCATGCGGGGATGCTCAGAACGTGGTCGCCGCCTACGTCCTCGTCACCGCGGTCACGATCGGCGTCCTCGCCGCGATCGTGCTGACCGCGCTCGCCCCCGCGTCGTGCGGCGAGGCCCGCGACTACTCCCCGGATCCCAAGGAATGGGGCCGTCCAGGAGACGAGCCGGCCTTCAGCTGCCGCCCGCTGTTCTTCGCCGAAGACCACGGGCACGCCCGCCTCGACTGCCTGGTGACGTCGGACGGTCCCGCCGCAGCCGCCGGCGCCCCCGTGTCGCTCGATGTCGGCCTTCCGGACACCGGATGGCTCGCGCTCGCGGTCGAGTCCCTCCTGAGCGAGTGGGCCGACGATCAGCTCGTGCTCGACATGTCGATCGCCGCCCACGGGCAGCGCCTCGTCGTGACGAACGGCGAGTCGACGATCCGGTTGCCCCTCCACGCCACCGCCGGCGTCGCCCGCGTGTGAGCCCGGCGTGAGCGACCACCGGACTGACGGAGCGTCCGTCGCCGAGGAGTGCGAGGCGTTCCTGTCGGGACGGTTCGTCGAGGACATCGTCGGTGCCGCCGACGTGCCGCCCTGGGCGTGGCTCAACGCCCTCGCCCACGGAACGCTCGCGGACGTCGAGCGCCTCGCGAGGGACGAAGGGGCCGCGTGCGCGCCGTGGCGGCACGTGCAGCGCCGCATCGCCATCGAGGTGCTCGGTCTGGCGCGCGGCGACGCCCAGCGGCTGCAGGCGCTGCAGACCTGTCTCACGGCCGTCGAGCTCGACGTGGCGACGCGACCAGGCGGCGCGACGACGCCGGCGGCGCTGCTCGGCAGCGTCCTGGCGCGGCTCGAAGGGCCGGCGGGGGGCTGCTTCTCGCTCTGAGCCGGCGTCGGCGCCGGACCCGCGTACGGTACGGGCATGGCCGCGCCGGACGACACCGCCACCACGCCGCTGCCCCCGATCGTCCGACGCCTCGGGTGGATCAGCTTCTTCGCCGACGCCGCCAGCGAGATGCTGTACCCACTGATCCCGCTGTTCCTGACGGTCACCCTGGGCGCGCCCGCCACGGTCGTCGGGCTGGTCGAAGGCCTCGCCGACGGCGTCGCCACCGGCCTTCGCGCCATCGCCGGCTACGTCACCGACCGCCTGCACAACAACCGGCTGCTGGTCGTGGCCGGGTACACGGTGTCGTCGATCGCGAAGCCCCTGCTCGCCCTCGCCCCGGGGTGGGGCGTCGTCGCACTCCTGCGCGTGACCGACCGCTTCGGGAAGGCCTTCCGGGGCATCCCGCGCGACGTGATGCTCACCGACGCCGTGCCCCCGGAGCAGCGGGGGCACGCCTTCGGCTACCACCGGGCGATGGACACCGCCGGCGCGGTCGTCGGCCCGCTCGTCGCGGCCGCCGCGCTGCTGATCGTCGGCCAGGAGCAGCTGCGACCGGTCTTCCTGCTGGCGCTCATCCCCGGCCTCGCGACCATCGGCCTCGTCTTCGGGCTGCCGAAGAGCACGCGGCCGTCGGGCGCGCAGAGGTGGGAGGACGCGCCGCTCCCCTGGCGGGGCACCTACGGGACGCTCGTGATCGCGCTCGTCGTGTTCGGGCTCGGCAACAGCTCCGACGCCTTCTTGCTGCTGCGGGCGCACAACCTCGGCCTCGGCGAGATCGAGGTGATCCTCGCCTACGCCTTCTACAACGTCGTGTACGCGGCGCTCAGCAACCCCATCGGCCGCCGGAGCGACCGCACGGGCCGGCTCCCGATCTTCCGAGTCGGACTCGTCGTGTTCGCACTCGTCTACGTCGGGTTCGCGCTGGCGCCGGGCGGCTGGGCCGTCTGGCCGCTCCTCGCCGTCTACGGGGTGTACATGGCCCTCACCGACGGGATCGGCAAGGCCCTGGTCGTCGACCTCGTGCCGGCCACGGTCCGCGGGAAGGCGCTCGGGTACAGCCAGGCGCTGAACGGCGCCGCCGTGCTCGTCGCGGGCATCGTCGCCGGCGAGCTGTGGGACCACGTGTCTCCCGCCGCGCCCTTCTTCGTCGGCGGGGTGATGGCCGCCCTCGCGGTGGCGGTGCTGTTCGCGGTGCGCACGCCGCGCGCACCGCGCGCCACAACGCCGGCGCCCACCTAGCACTGGTGGCGGGGACACCACCACGTGGTGCGACCGCCGACGGTGGCCCGCACGAGCGGTTCGCCGTCGCGTGGGCAGCGCCCGCCCGGCCGGCGGTGCGGCAGCAGGTCACCCAGATGCGATCCGCCACGCTCGATCAGGTCGCCGACGGTGCGACGCAGGTGGCGGTGCAGCCGACGGAGCTCGGCGTCGGTGAGCGATCCCGCGGGCCGCGTCGGGTCGAGGCCGGCGCGCCAGAGCGTCTCGTCGGCGATCAGGTTGCCGACGCCGGCCAGCCGGCGTTGGTCGAGGAGGCGCGCCTTCAGCGCCACCTCGGTGCCCGCCAGCGCACGGCGAAGGTCGGCGAGACCGATCGTCGCCGCGTCGGCGCCGAGCGCTCCTTCGTCGGGATCGAGCTCGACACCGCCGAGGCGCCTCGGATCGCGCATCCGCAGCTCACCGCCGTCGTCGAACTCGAGCACGAACCGATCCCAGCTCGTCTCGTCGCGGTTGCTCGAGTAGATGAGCCCGTCGACGCCGGCGATGCCGTCGAGCAGCAGCCGACCCGTCATGCCGAACCGCAGCCCGAGCACCGAGCCGTCGTCGAGGTCGAAGAGCAAGAGCTTGCCGATGCGGCGGGCGCCCTTGATCGCCCGACCACCGAGCGCGTCGGCCACCGACGCCGCGTCGAGGCCACCCTTCAGGTACCAGGCGTCGGGGGCGTGGACGGCGACGATCCGCCGGCCGACGGCGCTCTCGGCGAGCGTTCGGTACGCCTCCACCTCCGGGAGCTCGGGCACGGCGCCGACGGTACCGACCGCCCCGTTGTTTCGGGACCTTCGCCAGGTACGGAGTAGGAGGCGGCGGTCACTACAGTTCGGGCATGGCCGAACGCTGGACGGCGCAGTGGAAGGAGCTGTACGCCGAGGTCGTCACCTCCGGGCTGTGCACCGGTTGCGCGGGATGCGTCATCACCTGCCCGCACGACGTCCTCGGGTACAACGACGACAACGGCATCTACAAGCCGTTCCACCTCGAGGAGGAGCTGGGCCCGGACAACTGCGTCCACGGCGAGAAGGGCTGCACCACCTGCACCCGCGCCTGCCCGCGGTTCCGCACATGGGAGCCCGAGGCCGACGAGCTGCTCTTCGGCCGCCAACGCCGGCCCGAGGAGGTCGCCGGCGTCTTCAAGGACGTGATCCTCACCCGCGCCTCCGACAAGACGATCCACGAGATGGGCCAGGACGGCGGCCTCGTCTCCGCGATCCTCCTGTGGTGCCTCGAGAACGGCTACATCGACGCCGCGCTCGTGTCGTACCTCGAAGGCGACGGATCGACGTGGAAGGCCAAGCCCGGCGTGGCCCGCACCCGCGACGAGGTGCTCGCCGCCGCCGGCTCGCGCTACACGTACTCCGCCAACACCATGGCCTACGGCGAAGCCCTCGACCTCGGCGCCCAGAAGATCGCCCTCGTCGGCATGGGTTGCCAGACGTCGTCGCCGCCGATCATGAACGCCCGCAAGGCCGGCAAGGTCGCACGCAAGTTCGCCCTGAACATCGGGCTGCTCTGCTCGAAGACGTTCGACGACGCCATCTTCGAGGAGCTGTTCGAGGCGAAGTACGGGATCGTCAAGTCCGAGATCAAGAAGATGAACATCAAGGGCGTCTTCCAGATCTGGATGAAGAACGGCGACTACCACGAGGTGAACCTCAAGGAGTGCCACCAGTGGACGCGCGACGGCTGCAAGTCGTGCCCCGACTTCGCCGCCGAGCACGCCGACATCTCGACCGGAGGCATCGGCAAGTTCAACGACTGGACGCTCACCGTGGTCCGCACGCCGCTCGGCCGGGAGATCATCGTGAAGATGCTCGAGCAGGGTGTGATCTACGGGCGCCCCGGCGACGACGACCCCGACGCCATCGCCTTGATGCGCAAGCTGGCGCGGGTCAGCCGCAACCGGTGGCCGGAGACCGCGGTCGAGTTCCCCCGCCTGATGCCGCCGCCGAAGAAGAAGGCCGCCGCGCCGGCGCCGGCCAACGGCTCTACGGCGAACGCCGACCGGGCGAAGACGGAAGCGGTCGAGTCCGGCCAGCCAGCCGCGACCCCGGGCGGCTGAGGCTCCGCCACCGTCGCTCGAAAGCGAAGAGGCCCCGCCCTTCCGGGCGGGGCCTCTTCGGTTGTTCGTCTCGTGAGGCGGGTTGCGCCTGTCGGCGTGTCAGTTGATGAGGTCGAGCACGGGCGCGTTGAGCGGCGTGCCACCCATCGAGCCCAAGAAGTCGACCGCCGGCGCCCCGAAGGTGAAGATGCCGCCGTCGGACGCGCCGAGCCAGTAGCCGGCACCGTTGGGGGCGACGAGCATGGCGACGACCGGCTTGTTGAGCGTCATGTCGCCCGTCGACCCCTTGAACTCGGCCGAGCCGAACGTGAACACGCCGCCGTCCTTGGCCACCAGGTAGTAGCCCTGACCGTCCGGCGTCGGGGCGAGGTCGATCACCGGCGCGTTCAGGTGCTGGTCGCCCATCGAGCCGAGGAACTGGGCGCTGCCGAAGTTGAAGATGCCGCCGTCCTGGGCCACGAGCCAGTAGCCCTTGCCGTCGGGCGCCACCGACATCCCGATGACCGGCTTGTTGAGGCCCTTGCCCCGCATGTCGCCGTACGACTCGGCGCCACCGAAGGGTGTCACCGTGCCGTCCGCCTGCACGATCCAGTAGCCGTTGCCCGTCGGCGTCGGCTCGATCTCCACCGCCGGCGACGAGAGCTGCTTGTCGCCCAGCGAGCCGTAGAACGGGGCGTTGAAGTTGAACACCCCACCGTCGGACGCCACCATCCAGTAGCCGTTGTAGGTCGACACGTCGGTCGCGCCGCCGACGATCGGCTTGTTGAGCTTCATGTCGCCGGTCGACCCGTAGAAGCCGCGGTTGCCGAAGGTGAAGATCCCACCGTCCGCGGCCACCTCGCGGTAGCCGTTGCCGGCGGTCGCCTGCGGCTTGATCGAGGTCATGTCGGTGTCGGTGGCGAGCGTCGCCTGCACCGCGCCGGTGCCGGGGTCGACCTGGTTCAGCTTCGAGGTGATCGTGAGGTCACCCTCGGGAGCGCCGGCCCGGACCGCGACGCGGAAGTTGGTGGTGTTGCTGGCGCCCGCCGGGAGCGGGAACCCGGTCGATGGGCCGAAGCTCCCGGTGATCGAGCCGTCCGGCTGATCCGACAGGGGCACGGGTGCCCACGTCGTACCGGTCTGGTACTCGAGCGTGATGTCGGACGCCTTGAGACCGTCGACGCCCGTGAGCGAGAAGTCGATGCGGACGTTGGTGTAGGACTGCCCGTCCTGCGGGTTGGAGACCGTACCCGTGAACTGCACGGGTGGCGCCCCCTCCCAGACGGCCGAAGGCGCATTCACCTGGAGCGTCGGCTCGTTCGCCGCACCGGCCGGCGTGGCAGTCATCAAGACGCCCACGAACAGGGCGATCGCGGTCAGGACGACCGCGCGGGTGCGCTGCATTCACTACCCCCACATGCTTGTGATCGGTGCGCCGGTCGGCGGCACCGCGGCGGTCCATGCCCGGTGATCCCCTCCCTGAAACGGCGCGTTTCCGGCTGTTTTCGCCCAAACGGCATTCAGCAGCGACGCGCGCAGAGGCCGACGCGACGACCGGCCGGTCAGTCAGTCTTCGGCGAGCCCGGCGCGGATCTGGTTGATGTGGTCGCGGTCGTGGTCGGCCATGACCTGGGCGATCTGGGCGATGGACTGCTCCCCCCGCTCGGCGTGCAGCCCCGAGAGCTTCCACTCGGTCTCGTCGAGCGACTCGAGCAGGCGGACGTTGGCCTCGCGAAGCGTGCGGAACCGGGCGAGCGACTCCTTGGCGTCGGGCTCGAGCTCCGCGAACCGGCGCACCCACGCGTCCTCGTCGTAGGCCGACAGGTAGGGACGGTCGCCCGTGACGACCATCCGCAGGCGGACGCTGTAGACGAGCTCCGCGTCGGCGAGGTGGGCGACCACGGTGGCCGGCGACCACTCGTCGGGGCCCGGTCGGTGGGACAGGAGGTCGGGCTTGGCCGTCGCGAGCAGCGACACCAGCTCCCGGACGGTGCCCTTCAGGCGGGCCAGCGCCGCAGCAGGATCGGGAGCGCGCACGTTCCCACCGTAGACAACGCGCTCAGGAGGATCGCGACAGCTCCCGCACGCGTGTGAACACCTCGTCGAACATCGCCTCCGTGAGCCTGCCCGTGAACGTGTTCTGCTGGCTCGGGTGGAAGGAGCACACGATGAAGCGGCCGTCGTCGAGCTCGACCTCGGCGCCGTGCCCGAAGCGCGGCTTCGGGCGCACGCCGAGCACGCGGCAGAGGGAGTCGAAGCCGAACTGGCCGAGCGCGACGAACACGCGCACGCCGGCCAGCAGCGCCACCTCACGCTCGAGGTAGGGCTGGCAGGTGTCGCGCTCGACCGGGGTCGGCTTGTTGGCCGGCGGGGCGCACCGCACGGCGGCCGCGATGTAGGCACCGGTCAGCGCCAGCCCGTCGTCGAGCGAGACGCTCGTGGGTTGGTTGGCGTAGCCGGCGCGGTGCAGGGCGGCGAACAACCAGTCGCCGGACCGGTCGCCCGTGAAGACCCGCCCCGTCCGATTGCCGCCGTGGGCGGCCGGCGCCAGCCCGACGATCAGCACCCGGGCACGCGGATCACCGAAACCGGGGACGGGCCGGCCCCAGTAGGTCTCGTCGCGGAACGCGGCGCGCTTCTCGCGCGCCACCTGCTCCCGCCAGGCGACGAGGCGCGGGCAGGCGAAGCAGTCGACGATGTCCGCGGTGACCCGCTCGAGCGAGTCGGCGCCGCCGGCGCCCGAATCCGTAGCCACCCGCACAACGGTAGGTTCATCGTCTGACATGCCCGCACGCCCCAAGCCTCCGCCCGCCACGACGGTCCACTTCGTGCGCCATGGCAAGACACCCACCACCGGCAGCGTGCTGCCCGGCCGCGCCAAGGGGCTGCACCTCGCCGACGAGGGGCGCCAGCAGGCCGAGGCCGTGGCCGAGCGCCTGAGCGCGATCAAGAAGGTCGACGCGGTCTACGCCTCGCCGCTCGAGCGCACCCGCGAGACCGCCGCACCCATCGCCAAGCGACTCGGCCTCCGCGTGGCCATCGAGCGCGGCCTGCTCGAATGCGACTTCGGCGACTGGACCGGGCGCAAGCTCAAGGAGCTGGCCAAGCTGCCGGAGTGGACCACGGTGCAGCGCTATCCGAGTGGCTTCCGGTTCCCGAACGGCGAGTCGTTCGCGGAGATGCAGGCGCGCATCACGGGGACGATCGGGTCTCTCGTGGCCCGCCATCCCGGCGGCGCCGTTGTCGTCGTCTCCCACGCGGATCCGATCAAGGCGGCCATCGCCTCGGCGCTCGGCACCCACCTCGACCTGTTCCAGCGCATCGTGATCTCGCCGTGCTCGGTCACCACCGTCCTCTACGGCGCCGGCGGCCCGGCCGTGCTCGGCGTCAACTCCGTCACCGGCGACCTCGCGTCGCTCCAGCCGTCGTGACCGGGCCGGCCGCATGAGCGACTGGAACCTGCCCCGCGTCCCGTTCGTCACCGTCGGCACGGTCGGCGAGCCCGGCCAGCGGGTGTTCTACCTGCAGGTCGACGCCGATGGGCGGCCCGTCGCGTTCAAGCTCGAGAAGGCCCAGGTGCGTGCGCTCGCCGGCGCGCTGGCGGAGGTGCTCACCGACCTGCCGGCGCCCGACGGGGTCCCCACCGACCTCGAGCTGCGCGAGCCGGTCGACCCCGACTTCGTCGTGGGCTCCATCGCCATCTCGCCGTGGGACGCGGAGGAGAACCGTCTGTTCGTCGTGCTCGAGGAGCTGGTGGCCGAGGACGCGCCCGAGGGGTCGACCGCCCGCATCGGCCTCGCTCTCGACCAGGTCGCCGCGCTCGCCATCCGTGGTGTGCAGCTCGTCGAAGCCGGTCGGCCGCCCTGCCCGCTGTGCGGCGGGCCCATGGACCCGTCGGGACACGTGTGCCCCAAGAGCAACGGCCACCTGAAGCACTGACCGTCCTCGCCGCCGGCGACGTGACGGTGAAGGGCCGGATGCCGTGGAGCTCGAACGGCACGTTCCTGGTGTCGGTGTGCTTCGACGCCGATGAGATGGACGCCATCTACAAGCCGCTTCGTGGCGAACGGCCGCTGTGGGACTTCCCGTCCGGGCTCTTCCGTCGCGAGGCCGCGGCGTACCGCCTGTCGGACGCCCTCGGCTGGGGCATCGTGCCCGAGACCGTCACCCGCCTCGACGGGCCGCTCGGCGAGGGGTCGCTCCAGCGGTTCGTGCCGGCCGACTTCGAGGAGCACTACTTCACCCTTCTCGAGCACGACGAGTACCACGACGAGCTCCGGCGCATCGCGGTGTTCGACCTCCTCGCCAACAACGCCGACCGCAAGAGCGGCCACTGCCTGCTCGGCGAGGACGGCCGGCTGTGGGCCATCGATCACGGCGTGTGCTTCTCCGACGAGCCGAAGCTGCGCACCGTGATCTGGGACTTCGCCGGCGAGCGGATCGACCCGGCCCTGCTCGACGACGTGGCCCGGCTGGCGGCCGAGCCGCCCGACCTCTCCGACCTCCTCGAACCCGAGGAGTGCGACGCGCTCGTCGGGCGCGCCGAGCGGGTCGTGCGGTCGGGGCGGTTCCCGAACCCCGGCGGGTCCCGCCCCTATCCGTGGCCGCTGGTCTGACGTCTGACGGCCCCCTCCGACTCGCTTTCTGAGGATTCGCGTCGCCCTGGCGACGTCGATCCTCAGAAAGCTGGTCGGACCAAAGAGGCCCGGGCGGACCAAAGAGGCCCGGCCGGCGAACCGACCGGGCCCCGAGAGACCGACCTGAGCAGGACGTCAGCAGGACGTCAGCGGCTCAGCGCGACTTGAGCGCCTCGATCAGCTTCGGCAGGACCTTGTGGACGTCGCCCACGATGCCGAGGTCGGCGATCGAGAAGATCGGCGCCTCCTGGTCCTTGTTGATGGCGATGATGTTCTTGGCTCCCTTCATGCCGACCATGTGCTGGGTCGCACCCGAGATGCCGGCGGCGATGTAGACGCTCGGCTTCACGGTCTTGCCGGTCTGGCCGACCTGGTAGGCGTAGGGCACCCAGCCGGCGTCGACGATGGCGCGGGACGCGCCCGGCGCGCCCTTCAGCAGCGACGCCAGCTCCTCGATCATCGAGTACTTGTCGGCCTCGCCGAGGCCGCGGCCGCCGGAGACCACGATCTCGGCCTCGTCGAGCTTCGGGCCGGTCTGCTGCTCGACGTGGCGCTCGAGCACCTTCGCCGCACCGGTGGCACCGGTGTCGGGCACCGACAGCGCTTCGACCGCGGGTGCGCCGCCGCCCGACGCCTCGGCCGCGAAGGACTTCGGGCGGACGAGGAAGATCTGGGGGGCGTCGGCCTTGATGTCGGCCTTCACGATGAGCGTGCCGCCGAACACCGCGTGCGACGAGGTCGGATGGTCTCCACCCTCGAGGCCCACGACGTTCGACAGGAGCGGACGGTCGAGCTTCGCCGAGAGCCGGGCGGCGATGTCGCGGCCGTCGTAGCTGGTGGCGAACAGGATGATGTCGGGAGCGTCGCCACCCTGGATGGCGGCGGCCATGGCCGCGGCCACGGGGGGTCCGGCGAGCGAGTCGCCCACGTCGACCTTGTAGACCTTCGTGGCGCCGTACTCGCCGAACGTGGCGGCCGCGGCGTCGACGTCGGGACCGAAGGCGACGACCTCGACGTCGCCGCCGAGCTCACGGGCCTTGGTCAGGAGCTCGAGGGAGGCCGAGGTGGCCTTGCCCTCGGCGATGTCGGCTACAACCCATGTCTTGGCCATCAGATCACCTTGAGCTGCTCGAGGAACTGGATGATGCGCTCGTGCGCGTCGCCCTCGTCGACCACGACCTCGCCGGCCTGCCGCGCTTCGGCCGGCACCGCGTCGGTGATCTCCTGGCGGGCGCCGGCCCAGCCGACCTGGGAGGCATCGAGACCGAGGTCGCCGACCTTCAGCTCCTCCACCGGCTTGCCCTTGGCGGCCATGATCCCCTTGAACGAGGGGTAGCGGGGCTCGACCACGCCGGCGGTGACCGTCACGACGCACGGCAGCGGGCACTCGACCTCGTCGAAGCCCTGCTCGGTCTGGCGCTGCACCTTCACCTTCGAGCCGTCGGACTCGATCTTCTTGGCGAAGGTGACGGCCGGCAGGTCGAGCAGCTCGGCCAGCTGCACCGGCATCGTGCCGGTGTAGCCGTCGGTCGACTCGGTGGCGGCGATCACGAGGTCGGGCATCGACCGCTTGATGGCGGCCGCGAGCACCTTGGCGGTGGAGAGGGCGTCGGAGCCCTTCAGCGCGTCGTCCGAGACGAGGATGGCCTTGGCAGCACCCATCGCGAGGGCCGTGCGGAGACCGCTGACCTCGCTGTTGGGGGCCATCGAGACCAGCGTGACCTCGCCCCCGCCGGCCTTGTCGACCAGTTGGAGGGCCATCTCGACGCCATAGGCGTCGGAGTCGTCGAGGATCAGCTTTCCTTCGCGGACGAGCGTCTTGTCCTGGGGATCCAGCTTCCCGGGTGTGGCCGGGTCGGGGATCTGCTTGACGCAGACGACGACGTTCATGGGCGCGATGGTTCCATGCAGGGGCCTTGGTTGACCAAACGGCGGCGGGGTAGCGTCCTGCACCATGCCGGACGAGGTGCAGCTCGTGATGCCGGCCGATCCCGAGTTCCTGCGCCTCGCCCGTGTGACGGCGATGGGACTGGCGAGCCGGCTGTCGTTCACGATCGACGAGATCGACGACCTTCGCATCGCGATCGACGAGCTCGTGTTCGGGCTCATCGGCACGAAGGGCCGGCCGGGGCGGGTGACGATGCAGTACCGGCTGCTCGCCGAAGGCCTCGAGGTCATGGGCTCGGGCCAGTTCGACGACGACACGCCGACGCCGGGGCTCACCGAGCTGTCGGAGCTGATCCTCGACGCCGTCGCCGACGAGCACGAGCTCCGACGCGACGCCAAGGCACCCCGGTTCCGCCTGCTCAAGCGCCGGGCCGGAGGCTGAGCCGGTGCCGTTCGACGCGGACCGGCGCCAGCAGCTGCGCGAGATGTTCGCCGAGTTCGGGAAGACGCGCGACCAGCGCCTCCGAGCCGAGCTCATCGAGGCCCACCTGGGGCTCGCGGAGTACCTCGCCCGCCGGTTCTCCAACCGGGGCGAGCCGCTCGACGACCTGATCCAGGTGGCCTCGACGGGCCTCATCAAGGCGGTCGACCGCTTCGAGTCCGAGCGCGGGCTGGAGTTCTCCACCTACGCCACCCACACCATCGTGGGCGAGCTCAAGCGCCACTTCCGCGACAAGGGGTGGGCGGTCCGGGTGCCGCGCCGGATGCAGGAGCTGCACCTGCGCCTGTCCACCCTGGTCAACCAGCTCAACCAGGACCTCGGCCGGTCACCAACGATCGCCGAGATCGCCCAGGCCGCCGACGTGTCGGAAGAAGAGGTGCTCGAGGCGATGGAAGCCGGGCAGGCCTACCGGTTCGCGTCGATCGACGCACCGATGGGCGGCGCCGGCGCGGACGACGACTCCTCGGCCCTGTCGGCGACCCTGGGCGAGGAGGACGCCGAGCTCGCCGACGCCGAGAACCGCGCCGCGCTGAGCCCCATGCTCGCCAAGCTGCCGGCCCGCCAGCAGAAGATCATCCACCTGCGGTTCTTCGAGGGTCTGACGCAGTCCGAGATCGCGGCCCGACTCGGCATCAGCCAGATGCACGTGTCCCGCCTCCTCGCCCGGAGCCTCGCCCAGCTGCGCGCCAGCGCCGAAGAAGGCGAGTAGGGCCGGCCGGCGCCGGCGCTCCCGTGCGGGTCCTGCTGATCGTCAACGCGTCGGCGTCGTCGGTGACGCCGCGGACGCGCGTCGTCATCGCCAAGGCGCTCTCGGCCGACCACACCGTCGACGTCGCCGAGACCAGCCGTCGCGGGCACGCCTCCCGGCTCGCCCAGGGCGCGGCGGCCGCGGGGGTCGACGTGGTCCTGGTGCTCGGCGGCGACGGCACGCTGAACGAGGCCGCCAACGGACTCGCCGGCTCGTCGACCGCGCTCGGCGTGCTCCCCGGAGGGTCGACCAACGTGTTCGCGCGCACGATCGGTTGCGCCAACGACCCCATCGAGGCGACGGGCCAGCTCCTCGCCGCGCTCAGCCGGCGATCCGTCCACCGGGTCGGGCTCGGCTGCGCGAACGGCCGCTACTTCCTGTTCCACGTCGGGATGGGGTTCGACGCCGCCGTGGTCGAGCAGGTCGAGCGCCGCTCACACCTCAAGCGCTACGCCGGCCACCCGCTGTTCGTGTACGCCGCGTTCGCCACCTGGTTCCGCCACTTCGACCGGTCGCGCCCGCGCTTCAGCGTCGAGATCCCCGGGCGCCGCGTCGTCGACGACGCCTACCTCGGCATCTGTCTCAACACGAACCCCTACACCTACCTCGGGAACCGCCCGCTCGACGTGGCGCCCGACGCCGGCCTCGACGTTCCACTCGCCATGGTGACCCTGCGCACCATGCGCGCCGTGTCGCTGCTGTCGGTGGTCGGCGGCGCCCTCGGGTTCGGCCGGCCGGTGCGCGACCACCGGGGCGTCGACTACGCCGTCGGCCAGTCGTCGATCACCGTCGAGGGCTACGGGCCGTTCCCCTACCAGGTCGACGGCGACTTCCTCGGCGAGGTCGAGCGGATCGAGCTGCGGCACGAGCCTGCCGTCCTCGACCTCGTCGTCCCGTCGTGAGGAGCGCCCGCTTCTCCGGCTTCTCGCGACTTCGGGCGGCCTGACGATCCCTTACTCGCGAGAAGCGGGTTCAGGTAGGGGCGCGGAGGGCGGCGATGGCGACGTCGGGGACGTTCGTGATCACGGCGTCGACGCCGAGGCCGACGAGCCACCGGATCCGGTCGGGGTCGTCGACCGTCCACGTGTTGACGGCGAGGCCGGCCGCGTGGGCGGCGTCGACCAGCGCGTCGTCGACGACCTCGTGATACGGGTGCACGGCGTGGTGGCCGTGCTCGGCGGCGAGGTCGACGGCCTTCCTCTGATCGGCACCCGACCACACCAGCCAGCCCCGGCGGATGTCGGCGTCGAGGTCCGCGATGCGGTCGATCGCCGCCAGGCTGAAGCTCGACACGATCACCCGGTCGTGGAGCGAGCGCTCCCGGACGAGGGCGGCCACGCCGGCGGCCACCGTCTCGTCCGGGTCGTAGTCGGGATCGATCTGCACGTTCTTGATCTCGATGTTGACGAGCATGCCGGCGCACGCATCGAGGGCCTGGCCGAGGAACGGGACGGCCGGCGGGAGGTCGCCGGCGTCGGTCTCGACGATCAGCCGGCCATCGCCGAGCGCGGCGTCGTGGTGGACGGCGAGGGCGCCGTCGCGGGTGCGGCGCACGTCGAGCTCGACGCCGTCGGCGCCCAGGCGCGCCGCCTCCAGGAACGCTTCGACCGTGTTCTCCGGTTTCGCCCGGGACGCTCCACGATGGCCCCAGATCCCGGGAACCCGCGGATGCGTTGCGAAATCGGTCACCGACGGCCCCTGTCCCCGACAAACGGACAAACTTGCACTTGTCCTGCGAACAGCAGGACTTTACGCTCCCACAGCGAACCTCTTTCCGAGCGACGGGAGCATGAGCGGCGGCTCATGTGAATTCGTTCACTTTGCCGAAGCCCCTCACCTGGAGGCACTTGCCGTGGCTGTCACGTGGAGCCGCACGTTCGATTACGACGTCGACGACTGGCGGGAGCGCGCCTCGTGCCGCGACGTGGATCCGGACCTGTTCTTCCCGGTCGGCACCACGGGCATCGCTCTGCAGCAGATCGACCACGCCAAGCAGGTGTGCCGCTCGTGCGACGCGCAGGCCGCGTGCCTCGAGTTCGCCCTGTCGACGAACCAGGAGTCCGGCGTCTGGGGCGGCACCTCGGAGGAGGAGCGCCGCAAGCTCCGCAAGCAGTGGCTCCAGCGCCAGCGCCGCACCGCGTCCTGATCCCCTCGCTCTGCGGGGTGGCGGCCTTCGGCCGCGCCTGCTTGCCGCTCGGGTTGCGGCTGCTCGCTGGCGCTCCCGACGCCGCCGGCTGATCCCCTCGCTCTGCGGGGTGGCGGCTACTCGAGCACCTCGTCGGTGTGGAGCGGCACCGACAGACGGACGACCGTACCGCCATCGGTCGTCATGGTCATCTCGCCGAACAGCTGGGTGGTGACGAGGCGCTGGACGATCTGGAGGCCGAGCGAGTCGGTGCTCTCGATCGTGAAGCCCTCGGGAAGACCGCGCCCGTTGTCGCGCACCACCACGTCGAACGACTCGCCGTCATTGTGCAGCTCGACCTCGATCGTGCCGTCGGGCGGCGCGATGCCGGCGTCCTCCACCGCTTCGAACCCGTGCTCGACCGCGTTCTGCAGCACCTCCTGCAGCACGACGGCGAGCGGCGTGGCGATGTGGGCGGGCAGCTCGCCGGCGTCGCCCTCGACGGCGAAGCGCACCGACCGCTCGAGCGAGTGCGCCGTGTCGGCCGCGACCCGGACGAGGTCCTCGACGATCTCATCGAACGGCACCTGATCGACGGCTTCCCGCGACAGGATCTCGTGCACCCGGGCGATGGCGCGAATCCGGCGCTCGGCCTCCACGAGCGCGGCGCGCGCCTCCTCGGCCTTGATGCGGCGGGCCTGCAGCCGCAGCAGCGACGAGATGGTCTGGAGGTTGTTCTTGACCCGATGGTGGACCTCGCGGATCGCGGCGTCCTTCGACAGGAGCAGCCGGTCGAGGCGGCGCAGCTGGGTGACGTCGCGCAGCAGCACCAGCGCGCCGTTCACGCCACCGTCGTCGAGCAACGGGATGCACCGCAGCAGGACGATGACATCGGTCCGGCGCTCGATCTCCTCGGTGACCGGGAACAGCGTGGCGTAGGCGGCCCGCACCGCGGTCTCGTCGATGCCGAGCTCGTCGAGGCGCATCCCGTCGACGTTCGACGAGATGCCCATGCGGTGCAGCGCGCTGATGGCGTTGGGCGACGCGTATTCGACGCGGGCGCCGGCGTCGAGGATGAGCACACCGTCACCGACGCGGGGCGCCTCCTCGGCCTCGGCCGCCTCCTCACCGCCGAACGGGAAGTCGCCCCGCACGATCATGCGGGCGAAGCGGTCGAACGTCTCGACGTAGACCCGCTCGAGCTCGCCCGGCCGGCGGCCCACCGACGGCACCGCCTCCCGCGTCATCACCGCGAGCACCTCGCCCTTCCAGCGCACCGGGATGCACTGGATGCGTGCCCGCTCGTGGCGGGGGGCCACCACGATCTCGCCCTCGACGATCTCGCCCAGGCGGAGGGCGCGGGCGACGAGCGGACGGTCGGCCTCCTCGACGATCGAGCCGACGAGGTCGTCGCGGTAGAGCGTCTGCGCCGTCGTCGGCCGGACCTGGCCGAGCACGAGGAACCGGGTGCCCGGGCCGCCGGCGACCGGCACGAACAGCAGCAGGTCGGCGAAGCAGAGGTCCGACAGCATCCCCCACGACCCGACGAGCCGCTTCAGGTGACCCAGGGCGGGCGGGTCGAGGTCGGAGTGGAGCCGAGCGAGCTCGTCGAGGGTCGCCATGGGCCTACAGGGGCACCACGACAGGCCGGCGCCGGCGGAACGCGACGAGCGCGTCGTACCCCGCCGCGGCCACGACCGGCCGCAGATCCTCGGCGCGGAAGGCGACGTCGCCGAGCTGGTGCGCGTCGGACGCCGTGGTTATGGGCACCCCCCTCGCGTGGAACCTCGACAGCAACGCCGGCGCCGGGTACGCCTCGGCGCACGGCTTGCGCCAGCCCGCGCTCGACACCTCGGCGGCGATGCCGCTCGCCGCCGCGGCCTCGGCCATGCGGTCGTGGAACTCGTCGGGCACCGCCGGCCGCCGGCCCGCGACCTTGCACAGGTCGGGATGCGCGAGCACGTCGACGGCGCCCGAGGCGGCCAGCTCCTCGATCGCGCGCGTGTAGGTGTCCCAGACGTCGTCGACCGGGCGCGCGTCCCACTCCCCCATGGCGGCCGCCGACTCGAGGACGTCGAACATCCAGCCGCCGATCCAGTGGACCGACCCGAGGAGCACGTCGAACGGGTAGCCCGCGAGGAGCTCGGCCACCTTGTCCATGCGCCCCGCATAGTGGTCGACCTCCAGGCCGAGCACCACGGGCAGGCCGGCGCCCTTGGCCTCGAGCACCGCCTCGACGTAGGCATCGAGGTCGGCGCCGTTGTGCTCGGCCCAGTACGCCTCCGCCTGCGCCTCGAGCGCGGGGTTCCCCTCCTCCTGCCACCAGCCCCGCAGCGGCGCGTCGGCCTGGGCGAACCGGAAGAGGTGCTCCGTGAGCGCGATCTCGGTGATGCCGTGGGCGGCGGCGGCGTCGCAGTAGGCGGCCAGCTGCTCGAGCGTCGGCCGGCGGTCACGCTCGCCGTGCGGCCAGAGATGGAGGTGGTAGTCGAGCACGGCGCCGCCATCGTACGGGTAGGTGACGCCACCCGACGCGGGCTGTCTGAGATCCTTTCAGCATCCGGCTCCACTCGGCGCCCGTCCCCGCCGATGTGTAGAGGAGGCCGGACAGACGGGAGCAGGGGTCGAGATGCAGCACCGGAACCGATCGAGCGCGCACCGGATCGCCATGGTCGCGACGGCGGCAGCCCTCGCGCTCCTGGGGGTGGCGGCGGGAGCCGGACTCCCCACCCCATCGGCCGGCGCCGCCGTCGTGGCGTTCACCGTGACCTTCGACGCCGGCACCCACGTCGCCGCGGGCACCTCGGGCACGCTGACCATCACGGCACCCACGCCCTACGTCGGAACCGTCCACGTCGATTCGAACGGCACCGCGTCGGGCCTGCCCACCGACGTCCAGTTCTCGGGGCAGACGTCGAAACAGGTGACCGGCGTCGCCCTCACGTCGGCCGGCATCCAGACGATCACCGCGCAGGACACGACGATCAGCGCGAACAACGGGTCGGTCGACATCACCGTCGATCCGGGCCCGGCCACGCACCTCGCGGCCTCCATCGGCGCGGCTCCCGTCGGTGCAGGTATGCACGGCGTCGCCGTCACCGCCCTCGAC
>DATAKR010000196.1:0-21247 GCA_036261495.1 Acidimicrobiales bacterium
CATCCGTGCCGGCGAGCCGGTGCGCTTCCGGCGCGCCGACCGGGCGAGGTGGCAGGACGGCGTGGCCGTCGGCCTCGAGCGCGACGGCAGCCTGTCGGTCCGCGACGGCAACGGGGCGTCGCGCGCCGTCGCCCTCGACGGGGTGATGGTGCGCGCCGCCGGGCGTCGCGGCGGGCGTCACTGGGAGCCGCTGCTCGACCGGGCGCGCCGCACCGAGCAGCTCGACCTGTTCTCCTCGCTCGCCGCCGATGCGGTCAGCGAGGAGGGAGCCAGGGGCGGGGGTCGACGGGCACCCCGCCGACGCGCACCTCGAAGTGGAGGTGCGACCCCGTGACGTTGCCGCTGGTGCCGATGGCGCCGATCGGATCGCCGGCGGCGACGACCGCGCCGGCGGTGGTCGACACCACCGACAGGTGCGCGTACAGCGTCTCGGTGCCGTCGGGATGGTCGATCACGACCATGCGGCCGTACCCGCTGTAGCCCGCCGGCGCCGGGCCGGCGACGGTGACGGTGCCGCCCTCGGCGGCGACCACCGGATCGCCGGTCTCACCGTCGATGTCGAGGCCGGAGTGGTGGTGGCCGGGACGGCCTTCGCCGAACCACCCGGTCAGGCCGCCCGAGGCGGGCCACACCTTCGCGGTCGAGCGCGCCACGCCCCGGGAGGCGGCGTCGGCGATGGCAAGCCGTGACAGCGTCGCCTGGGTGTCGTCGATCACGTCTCCGGCGCCGCCGGTGCCGGCGCCCGGGGACGAGACGACCGGCGCGGCTGCGGCCGCGAGCGTCGCTCGGCGGGACGCGTGGCGCGTGGGCGTGCGATGGGATGCGGGCAGCAGCACGGCGAACGTCGACGACGATCCCGCGGCGAGCCCGGCCACCACGACCGCCGCCCGGACGGTCTTCAGGTGTCGGGGAAGTATGGGCGCCAGGCTACCGGGTGAGGTCGCCGAAACGAACGACCGAACCGGGCAAAGAGATCAGACCGGCCGGATCGGTTGGGCACGGACCGGGTCGAAGGCCGCGTTCTCCGCCGAGCTCCGAGGGGGTACCTTGCGCCCGAGATGGCGCCTCGTCCCCGCATCCGGGCGGCCGGCGCGGTCGGGGGGATCGTGGCGTTGGTCGCCACGGTGCTCGCGATCGGGGCCGGCACTCGACCGGCCGCCGCCGCGGCCCCGTCCGACCCGCCGCCCCTCGTGCGCCCGTCCACCGGCTACTGGATGGCGGCCGCCGACGGTGGCGTCTTCGCCTTCGGCGACGCCCAGTACGACGGGTCGATGGGCGGGACGCGCCTCGACCAGCCCGTCGTGGGCATGGCCGCCACGCCGAGTGGACGGGGCTACCGGATGGTGGCGCGCGACGGGGGCATGTTCTCGTTCGGCGACGCCGCCTTCTACGGCTCGATGGGCGGGCACCACCTCAACCGCCCGGTCGTCGGGATGGCGTCGACGCCCACCGGCCAGGGCTACTGGCTCGTCGCCACCGACGGCGGCATCTTCGCCTTCGGCGACGCCGCCTTCTACGGCTCCACCGGCGACATCCCGCTCAACCAGCCGATCGTCGCCGTCATGGCCACGCCCGGCGGGCACGGCTACTGGCTCGTCGCCAGCGACGGCGGGGTCTTCGCCTTCGGCGACGCCGCCTTCTACGGTTCCGCCGGCGACATCCGGCTGAACCAGCCGATCGTGGCGGCCGCGGCGTCGCCCGACGGACGGGGCTACTGGCTGGCCGCCCGCGACGGCGGGATCTTCGCCTTCGGCGACGCCCGCTTCTACGGCTCCACCGGCGACGTGAAGCTCAACGAACCCATCGTGGCGGCCACGTCGACGGGCACCGGCTTCGGCTACTGGCTGGTCGCGAGCGACGGGGGCGTGTTCAGCTTCGGCGACGCCCGCTTCTACGGCTCCACGGGCGACCTGCGGCTGGCGTCGCCGATCGTCGCGGTCGCCCCGAAGCCGGATCCGGCCCGGGTCGAGACCGCGATCTTCTACTACCCCTGGTACGGCACGCCCGACGTCGACGGCAGCTGGGTCCACTGGGACATCACCGGCCACTCGCCGCCGGGCGACATCGCCTCCGACTACTACCCGGCCCGGGGCGTCTACAGCAGCAACGACCGGGCCGTGCTCGACGACCAGATGGCGTCGATCGCGCGAGCCGGCGTCGACACCATCGTCGTGTCGTGGTGGGGCCCGGGATCGTTCGAGGACAAGGCGCTCCCCGCCGTGGCCGCGGCGGCCCGGGTGGCCGGCCTGAACGTCGCCGCCCACATCGAGCCCTACGACGGGCGCACACCCGACACCGTCCAGCGCGACATCGACCGGCTGAGCTCGACGCTCGGGATCACCGACTTCTGGATCTACCTCTCCGACGGGCCATCCCCCGAGGACTGGCAGCTCACGACCTCTCGCTTCTCGTCGTTCCGCATCATGGCCGAGGGGCACCTGGCGTCGAACGCCCGCACGGGTGTGTTCGAGGCCTACGCCGCCAAGGCCGGCTTCGACGGGATCTACACCTACGACGTGCTGCCGTACGCACCCGGCGACTTCGCCACCGTGTGCCGCGAGGCGCGCGCCTACGGGCTCCTCTGCTCGCCGTCGGTGAACCCCGGCTACGACGACGAGGCGACGCGGCCGGGATGGAGCTCGGTGCGGTCGCGGGAGGGCGGGGCGCGCTACGACGCCTGGTGGACGGGCGCGTTCGCCTCGGGTGCCGACGTCGTGTCGATCACGTCGTTCAACGAGTGGCACGAGGGCACCCAGATCGAGCCCACGCGCCCGGCGAGCGGCCGCTACCACGGCTTCGACGGCGACTACGGGTCGTCGCCGGCGAGCTCGCCGACGGTGTACCTGGAGCGCACGTTGGGCTGGACCAGCGCGCTGCGCGGCGCCGGGTTCTGACCGGCGTCGCCCCTCTGTTGTCGCCTGGCGCGCGGTGCTCGCGCGCCACACGACAACCGACGCCGGCTCAGCCGGGCGCGGGCTTGCGGGCCACGACGGCGAGCAGGTAGCAGGCCTCGGCGTGCGCGAAGAGCCCGCGGTTGGCCGCGACCTCGGCCTCGTCGAAGCGGCCGTCGCGCACCGAGCGCTCGGCGAGGTTGAGGCCGTGCTCGCGGTCGATCGTGAAGCCGGCGTCGACGAGCAGCTCGCGAAGCTCGGGCGCCGTGTACTCGATCTCGTGATCGGGGTCGATGAACTCGTCGCTCTGGAGGCGCGTCACCACCGCATTGGGCGTGTCGAGCGCGAACGTGCCGCCCGGCCGGAGCACTCGCAGGACCTCGGCGGCGACCCGCTTGGCATCGTCAGGTGTGACGTGCTCGATCGACTGGCCGCTGTAGACGAGGTCGAAGGTGGCGTCGGCGAACACGCTCAGGTCGGTCATCGAGTGGTACGAGTACGACACCGGACCGCGTGGCGTGGCGACCGCCTCGAAGGAGTCGGTGCGGTAGAGCGGATGGCGCTCGTCGGGCGGGAGATCGACGATCGTGAGCGACTCGAAGTCGTAGGGGTACCCCATGAGCACGAAGGCGCCCCACTGGTTGGCGGTGTGGGTGCCGCCCAGGTCGAGGATCCGCCGGGCCGGCGGGAGCGAGCGGATGAAGTCGCAGCGGCTGGCGTGCAGCGACGGTCCGAGCGACCTCGCGCCCATCGGCGTGCGGGCGACGAACTCGTCGGACCCCCGCAGCCAGTCGACCAGGTCGGTGCGGCTCAGCTCGCCCCGCTCGAGCGGCGGGAGGTAGTCGCGCCTGGCGGTGTCGTCGGGCTCGCGCCGGAGCACGACGTTGTAGGCCATGCGGAAGGCGATCGCCGGCGGGAGGCGCGAGAACGACAGGGCCTCCACTCCGAGGAGGCGACGCCATTGCTCGCGGGCGGCGCGTCGGGTGCGCCGAACGGCGCGGCGGTGGAACGGCACCGGGGTGGGGCTCATGCGGGGGCCGATCCTACGACGCCGGCCGGGCCGCCCGGCCACCGAGGGCCCCGCCTGTGATGCTCCCGCGCGAGAACCGCGCGTCAGCATCACACCCGCGACGTCAGGCCGCGCTCACCCGGCCGCCGGCGACGGTGAGGCGGGCGATGTGCAGCCGGCGCGCGCCGGCGGGGTAGCCCACGGCCGACGGGTCCCAGGCGTGGTAGGCGATCATCGGCGCGCCGTCGAGGCCGCGGAACACCTCGGCGCCGCCGGGGCCGGCTGCGGTGGCGGACGACCCGAGCATCGGATCGGGATCGGGCGTGCACGGTCCGGCCGGCCCGGCGCACGCCGCGTGACCGATGGCGTAGTCGGACGTCTCCCAGCGATTGCCGCTGAAGAGCAGGTGGTAGCTCCCCCCGTCGACGAGCATCGACGGGCCCTCGACGATCGGGCCCTCCCACGCGAGCGATGTCGTGAGCAGCTCGTGCGGGTCGCCGGCGAGGTGCAGCCCGTCATCGGTGAGGGGCGCCGACCAGATCCGCGTCGGCTCGCCATCGACCGTGCCCTCGCTCTTCCAGGTGAGCCACGGCCGCCCGCCGGCGTCGAGGAACGGGCTCGGGTCGATCGAGCCGCCCCGGTCGGTCTGGCACACGAACGGCCCCGACGAGGTGTCGACGTACGGCCCGTCCGGGAGCAGCGAGGTCGCGACCGAGAGGCACTGGAGGTGGGTCGCGGCGTCGCGGGTCGTGTAGTAGAGGACGTAGCCGGGCGGGCGGGCGAGCACCGACGGCGCCCACGCGTAGCCCCATTCGGCCCACTGGGGTAGCCGGGGCAGCGCGTCGCCGTGCGCCTCCCAGTGCTGGAGGTCGGGCGACCGCAACATCGGCACCTGCGACAGGCCGTGCTGGGTGGTGAACGCGTACCACCAGCTGCCGGCGTGGAACACGAAGGGGTCGGGGGCGTCGTCGGGGTAGACGGCCGTGCTCCCCGGGGCGGGCGCCGGCGCCGGACCGGGGTCGACGCGGTTCGGGCGGGGCGGCGGCTGCTTCACGACGGGCGGCGGCGCCGTGGTGGGCGGAGGCGGGGCGGCGGCCGCTTCACGACGGGGCGCGGGAGGCGGAGGAGGAGCCGTCGACGGCGTGGTCTCGGCGACCACCGTGGTGTCGACGACCGTGGTCGGCGGCTCCGTGGTCGTCTCGACGGTCGTCGTCGAGGACGACGAGGGCGCACCGGTGACGCGAGCCGGCGACCGGGCCGCCCCGGCCGCCCGTTGACCGGACATCACGCCCGCAGCGACAAGCCCTGCGGTGGCGAGGACGACGGCGGCGGCGACGAGAGCCTGCGAGCGCATGCCACGTCGAACTTCGACGCGCATCGCCCCGCTCCTGCCCATTCCGGCGAACGGGCAATCCCCCGGTCAGGCGTTGGCGGGGGCGAGCGAACGCACCGCCTCGCGGACGTCGATGCCGAACGGCATGACGGCGAGGACCGGTGTGGTGACGCCGTTCTCGACGTAGCGGGCCAGCTGCTCACGACACTTCGCCGGCGATCCGTGGATGATCAGGTCGTCGACGACCTCGTCCGGGATCGCCGCCGTGGCCGCCTTCCGGTCGCCGGCCTTCCACGCGCTCCACATGCCCTCGAGCCGGTCGCCGCGCCCGAGCCACTCGTGGAACGCGGCGTACACCGGCACGTTGAGGTAGGCCGCCACGGCGAACCGGCCGGCCGCTCGCACCGTGTCGACGTCCTCCGACGGGCACACGAAGATGCGGGCGACGATCTCCTTGCCGGCGCCGACCTCCGGCGCCACCTGCCGCACGTCGTCCGCCGACAGCCAGTTGATGATGGCGCCGTCGGCTTCACGGCCGGCGAGGCGCAGCATCCCGGGCCGGAGAGCGGCGATGAGGATCGGTGGCACCTGCGGAAGGCGGCGACCGAGGCGGAAGCCGGCCGACCGGACGGTGTCGTAGGTGCCCTCCACCTTCTGGCCCGACAGCGCCTCCTTCAGGAAGCGCACCGTGTCGCGCACCTTCTTGTAGGGCTCCTCGAAGGGGATGCCGTTCCAGCGCTCGACGATCACGTCGGACGAGGTGCCGATGCCGAACACGAACCGCCCGGGTGCGGCCTCGGCCATGGTGGCGACGCTCTGGGCCAACAGCGCCGGCCCGCGGGTGTAGGCGGGGACGATGGCCGTGCCGAGTCGCACCTCGGGCACCCAGGCGGCGGCCAGGGCGAGGGGGGTGAAGGCATCGGCGCCGTTGGCCTCGCTCGACCAGAGGTCGGTGTAGCCCAGGTCGGCGCACTCGCGGAACCAGTCGCGCTGCTCCGAGAGCGGGACCCCGTCGAAGGGGATCGTGATGCCGAAGCGGCCTCCGGGGCCGGCGCTGTTCGGGGTGGTCGCCATGGCGCCGGACACTAGCGGCGCGACCACGCCGGAGGTCCTTCCACCCGGTGACCAACGCCACGACACATCTCGGCCTCGACCGGCGTTCACTTCGAAGTGATGGGTGGAGTCCAGCCGGCGACACATGGTCGTGGCCGGGAAGGCCCTGCGGCGCGCCCGACCGCCGGAGCACCGGCCGGCGTGACCGGCGGAACGGCCCGCAGGACGGGTCGCCGGGTTCGTGTCACACCCCCTCCGCATACTTCTCGTATGGACGGACAGATGCTGCTCATCGACGAGCGGCCCGGCACTCCGGGGGCCGACGACTACCACCTCGACGACCACACCCGCGACGTCGGCCGGCGGGCCGTGGAGGCGGCCCGCGACATCCTCCGCCAGGCGCAGCCCAAGGTCGAGCGGCCGGCGTGGGATCGCCGTCACGCCGCGTGACGTCTCTTGCCCCGCACGCGAGATCGGCGCCGTCGTAGGCTGCCGGCGAGATGTCCGACTCCTCTGCATCGGTGGCGTTCGACCCGTTCGACCCGGCCTTCCTCGCCGACCCCTACCCCACCTACGCGCGGCTCCGCGACACGGCACCGGTGCTCTCCGCCCAGGCACCGGTGATCGACGATCCGCGAGCCCGCACCTGGGTGCTGAGCCGCTACGAGCACGTGTCGGCCGCGGCGCGCGACTGGCAGCGCTTCTCGTCGTCGCCGCTCAACGCCGGCGTGCCCGGGATGCGGTTCCTGATCGGATCCGACCCGCCCGACCACACCACCCTCCGCCGCCTGGTCAACCGGCCGTTCCACCCCAACGCGGTCAAGGCCATGGAGCCCCGCATCCGCGAGCTCGCCGCCGGGCTCGTCGACATCCTCGTCGAGAAGGCGTCCACCGGGCCGGCCGACCTCGTCGAGCTGCTGTCCGAGCCGCTGCCGGTGATCGTCATCGCCGAGATGCTGGGCATCCCCGCCGACCGCCGGGCCGACTTCAAGCGGTGGTCCGACGCCATGATCGGCGGCCTGTCGCCCGACTTCGATCGCAACGCCGGCGCGGTCGCGGCCATGGAGATGTTCGGCTACTTCAACGAGGTGGTCGCCGAGCGCAAGGAGCGCCCCGGTGACGACCTCATCAGCGTGCTGGTGGGTGGGAAGGAACCGCTGTCGAACCCGGAGCTGCTGATGTTCTGCATGCTCCTCCTCGTCGCCGGCAACGAGACCACGACGAACCTGATCTCCAACATGACGGCCGCGCTGTTCGAGAACGAGGAGGCCATGGCGAGGCTGCGCGCCGACCCGTCGCTCCTGCCGGCGGCCATCGAGGAGGCGCTGCGATTCGACTCGCCGGTGCAGTCGATCTGGCGGATGACCACGACCGACGTCGAGATCGAGGGCGTGGAGATCCCCGAGCGCTCGCTGGTCACGCTGCTCTACGGCGCGGCCAACCGCGATCCGGCCGCGTTCGCCGACCCCGACCGCTTCGACATCGATCGCCGCCCCACGAACCACCTCGCGTTCGGCTCGGGGATCCACCTCTGCCTGGGTGCCCCGCTGGCGCGCCTCGAGGCGCGAGTGGCGTTCGAGCTGCTGCTCACCCGCACGAGCTTGCTCGAGCCCGCCGGCGCGGGCGAGCGCATCCAGAACCTCATCGTTCGGGGGATGCGGCGCCTGCCGGTCTCGTGTCAGGCGGCCTGAGGGCGTGGGCATCGTCGGCTGGATCGTGCTCGGCCTGCTGGCCGGTTGGATCGCCGGGCTGATCACCGGCCGCCGCGGCCAGGGCTGCGTCACCACCATGGCCGTCGGGATCCTCGGCGCGCTCGTCGGCGGCGTGCTCGCGAACGCGGCCGGCTACAACGGCACGATCACCGACCTGAGCCTGCGCTCGGTCGTGATCGCGGTGCTCGGCGCCGTGCTCCTGCTGTTCCTGTTCAACGCGCTGAGCGGGCGGCGTCGCTGACGCCCGGCCGACGCCGGGCCGATCACCGGTACGCGGCGGCCTGGATGCCGTAGAGCTCCGAATACTGCCCGCCGCGGGCCATGAGCTCGTCGTGGGTGCCGACCTCCACCACCCGGGCACCGTCGAGCACGACGATGAGGTCGGCCATGCGCACCGTGCTGAAGCGGTGCGACACCAGGATGGTGATGCGGCCGCGCTCGCTCGCCTCCCGGGCGCTCGCCGCGTAGCGCTCGAACAGCGCGTGCTCGGTCTCGGCGTCGAGCGCCGCCGTCGGCTCGTCGAGCACGAGGAGCAGCGGGTCGTCGCGCATGAAGCCGCGCGCCAGCGCGAGCTTCTGCCACTGCCCGAACGACACCTCGACACCCTCCGGCCACGTCGGTCCGAGCTGGGTGTCGAGCCCGGCGGCGAGCCGGTCGACGACGTCGGCCGCCCCGGCCCGGTCGACGGCCGCCACGACCGCGTGCTCGTCGTCGACGTGCGGTACGTCGCCGAGGCCGACGGTCTGGCGGGTGCGGAACTCGAACCGGAAGAAGTCCTGGTAGGCGCCGGCGATTCGCTCCCGCCACGCCTCCGGGTCGATGCGCCCCAGGTCGACGTCGTCGACGAGGACGCGCCCCGCCGTCGGCTCGTAGAACTTCGACAGCAGCTTCACGAGCGTGGTCTTGCCGGCGCCGTTCTCGCCGACGACGGCGACCACCGCGCCGGCGGGGATCTCGAGGTCGATGTCGTCGAGCACCAGCTTCGACGTGCCCGGATAGGCGAAGTCGACGTGCTCGAACCGGATGCCGTCGGCCAGTCGGTCCGGCGCGGGGAGGTCGGCTTTGACGCGAACGGCGGCGGCGTAGTCCTCCAGCCACGCCAGCCGGCGCGACCCGTCCATCCAGATGCCGCGAAGGAACCCGATCTCGCCGACGGTGGCCCCGATGTACGCGGAGAGCCGCGATCCGGCGGCGAGCACGAGCAGCACGTCGGCGGCGGGCCGGTCGAGGACCGCCGAGGTGTAGACGATCGCCCCCACGAAGCCGCCCCCGAAGATCGCCCAGGCGAGCGTGTGCCACACCGCGGAGCCGGTGCGCGCGCTCGACACGAGGCCGTACCACCGCTCCCACGCCTCGCGCCGCTCGGTGACGAGCCGCGGCCCGATGCGCGTGACCCGGACCTCCTTTCCCGGCGCTGCCGTGGTCGCCAGCGTGAACAGGTGGCGCGCCAGGCGGTCCGACGGCGCCCCGCGCTCCTGGGCGGTGCGCTCGATCGCCGGTCGCCACGACGAGGTGAGCACGGTCGGAAGGGCGAACGCGGCGAGCAGCGCCAGCGCGGGGTGGATCGACACGAGCAACCCGATGGTGACGACCAGGCGCAGGATCCATCCCGCGGTCGAGAACACCGACATGTACATGTGGTCGAGCACGAAGATCTGCTCGCGCAGGACCGAGAGGCGGTCGAGGTACTCGGGCCGCTCCTGGTGGGCGATCGTCGTGATCGATCCCTGCAGGCCGGCGACGTGCGACTCGAGGGCGATCGTCACGCGGTCGCGGAAGCGGCGCTGGATCCTCGTCGACACCGTGCGGAGGAACCAGGTCGCCATCGCCGACACGCCGAGCCCGATCGCGGCCACCCGCACCAGGCCGGTGTTGTGGTCGATGACGCCCTCACCGAGGAGCTTGAACCACACGGCGAGGAGCGCATCGGGCAGGGCGGCGACGAGCGAGAGCACGAACGCCACGAGCATCAGCGCCGGCTCGTGGCGATAGCCGAGCTTGCAGAGCCGCCACATCGACGAGAGGGCGCCGGGCAGCTCGTCGTCGACGGGTGTGGCCCGTCCGTCACGCGAGGACATCGAACACGACCTCCTCCTCGCCTTCCTCGGCGGAGAGCCCCGCCGCGAAGCGCTCGGCCTGCAGATCGAACATGGTGCGGTACCGCCCACCGGCGGCCAGCAGCTCGTCGTGGGTGCCGAGCTCGACGACGCGTCCGTGCTCCACCACGCAGATCCGGTCGGCGTGGCGCACGGTCGAGAAGCGGTGGGAGACGAGGATGGTGGTGCAGGTTCGCGTCGCGGCCAGGATCCGGTCGAAGATCTCGGCCTCGCCCCGCACGTCGAGCTGCGCCGTCGGCTCGTCGAGCAGCACCACGCCGGCACCCAGCCGCACCGCAGCCAGGGCGCGAGCGAGGGCGATGCGCTGCCACTGGCCGCCGGAGAGGTCGGTGCCGCCCTCGTAGGCCTTCGACAGCACGGTGTCGAGCGGCGCCAGCCGGCCCGCGCCGGCGTCGTCGAGGGCGGCGAGGACCACATCGTCGGGCGCGCCACGGGGTGCGACGTTGTCGCGCACGCTCAGCTCGAAGCGGATGAAGTCCTGGAACACCGCGGCCAGCCGTGCGCGCCACGCCTCGACGTCGAGCTCGCGGAGGTCGATGCCGTCGACCTCGATGGCGCCCTGCTGGGGCTCGTAGAGGCGGCACAGCAGCTTGGCGAGGGTGGTCTTGCCGGCGCCGTTCTGGCCGACGATGGCCAACGACGACCCGGCCGGGATCGTGAGGTCGAAGCCGCTGAGGATCTCGACGCCCGGGTTGGAGGGGTAGGCGACCGTGACGTCGCGGAAGCGGATCTCGTGCGCCGGCAGGCCGCCGGCGCCGGCGCCGGTGCCGGCCACCGGTCGAGCGGCCAGGGCGCCGCGAGGGGCCATCGCGGTGCGCAACCGGAGCACGGCCGCCACGGCCGCCGCCGACCCGTCGAGCGCCCAGCTCAGCCCGCCGAAGGCGATCAGCGACGCGCCGATGGCGGCCTGGGCGAAGACGACGACGGCGCCGAGCGTGATGCGGCCGGCGAGCACGTCGGAGGCGAGCGCCCAGAAGACCGCACCGTTCGCGACGGCCACCACGAGGAGCGCCCACAGCACCGGGCGCTCCCGCATGCGCGTCGCCTCGTACTGCAGCTCGTGCAGACGCCGGCGGCGGGCGACGAACCGGTCGAGGGTCCACCCGGCCAAGCCGAACATCCGGAGCTCTTTGGCCGCGGGAGGATCGACCATGAGGCGGTAGGCGTAGTCGGCGTCGCGCTGGGCCGCCCGGACCTCGTCGGTGTTGCGGTCGCGCCAGATGGCGCTCTCCCGCAGCAACCAGTGGGTCGAGAGCCAGGCGCCGACGAGGACCAGCGGGGCCCACCAGGCGTAGGCGACGAGCACGACCGCGGAGGCGACACCGCTCACCATGTCGACGAGCCCGGTGGCGATGAAGTCGAGTGAGATCGAGAGCGGCGGCCCGGTCATGCCGAGGTCGAAGTCGCGGGCGAGCTGCAGGTCGTTCGCGAGCTCGGGGTCCTCGAGATGGCCGAGCCCCGCCGGCGCGACGCACGCCTCGGTCAGCTCGTCGTTGAGCCAGGCCGCGGTGCGGTCGCCGAGGTTGGCGCTGAGCGCGGTGTGGATCGGGTTGAGGACCGACATGGCGATGAACACGATCCCGACGGCGACAAGCGGTGCAGTGAGGGGCGCCCCGCGCTGCACCGCGCCGACGAGCACGCCCATGACGACGGCGAACGCTGCGGGCAGCAACCCTCTCAGCGCGAGAGCGATCCACCACGCAGTGGCGAGCGCACGGTCGGCGCGCGGGAGCACGCCGAAGAACCGCCACTCCTGACGCGAGCGGAGGCGCCCGATCACGGGTGGCTCCCGAGGCGCGGGGCCCGGCGCTCGGTGTCGAGGCGCGCCTGCAGCTGGGGCGGGGCGACGTCTCGCCACGCGTCCTCGATCACCTCGGCCAGCTCGGACAGCGCAGCGGCGCCGCGATGCTCGTCGAGGCGGACGATCACGCCACCGGGCTCGTCGGGTGGTCCGTAGTGCGGGCTCGTGAAGTAGCGATCGGGTCTCGCCGCCAGCAGGGCCGGCTTCTGCGGGCAGCGCAGGAGCACGAGCGTGTTCTCGTCGTCGGGCGGCAGCAGGTTGCCCACCCGGCCCCCCTCCGGCGGGCCGAACCGGGCGAACCGCGTCCGCTTCTCGGTGCCGATCAGGAAGCCGAGGTCGCGGCCCCAGATCGGACCCTCCGTGGCGCCCGGCAAGGAGAGGATGAACCTCCGCACGTCGTCCTGGGTCGCGGCGGCCAGCGCGGCCTCGGTGTCGCGCCGGCGGCGGTGCATCGTGACCGAGCGCTTCGGTGCGACGGCGACCCACGCGTCCTCGATGGCGGTTCGCACCTCATCGCGCCCGACCGACGGCAGGAGGAGGACCCGTTCACCATCCGACCCCGGGGCGACCATGATCGTCTCGTCGACGTCCTGCACGATGGCGAAGCGCGCCGACCCCGCCGAGAAGACCGAGCGGCCGCGACCGTGCCTCGCGTCGACGCCCGGCAGCGCCCCGGCGACGGCACGCGCGAAGGCGGCGTCCGCGCCCGTCCGGTCGTGCGCCCGTCGCGGTGGCCCCCACGAGGACCTCGGCCTTGTCGTCACCATCTCTCCCCTCGTTCCCGCATCCTCGCCCGGAAGGCTGATCCCGTGCGGCGCGACGGCGTCGTCGACCCAGTCGAGGAGCGCGTCGACGTCGCGCTCCGGTGCGATCTCCTCCGTCGGACGTGCCGCGACCACGCGGTCGAGCCGGAAGGCCCGCCCGGCGTCACGCATCCGGCACCACCCGATGAGGTAGGTGCCGGTCGACGAGATGTGGAGCCCGTGGGCTTCGACGACCCGCGCCGTCGACGCGCCGGCCCGATCGCGGTACTCCAGCTCGAGGACCCGCCGGTCGACGACCGCCCGCTCGATCTCCGACACGATCCGCTGCGCGCCCGGTGTGCCGAAGCGGCCGAGCCGGACCCGGGCCGCGACCTCCTTCGCCTTGGCCGCCTCGCCCGCGGCCATCGCCGCGAGGAGCTTGCGCTGGGCCCGCTGACCGGCCTCCGCGAACGGCATCGCCCGAGCGGTCGCCAGCGCGGCGATCACGGCGAGCGCCTCGGTGGCGTCGAAGTTCAGCGGCGGTAGCGACCACGCCTCGTCGAGCGCGTAGCCGCCGCCTCGCCCCCGCTGCGACCAGATGGGCACGCCGGCTTGTTGCAGCGCCAGGATGTCGCGCTCCACCGTCCGCGGCGTCACCTCGAGCCGGTCGGCGAGGTCGACACGCGAGATCGGCCGCGGTGCCCGCGCTCGGAGCTCCTCCACGAGCGCGTACAGCCGATCGGTTCGGCGCATCCGGTTCCCCCTGCCTCACCTCGCCGACGATGCACGATCACTCTCGCCACCGTGGTGTCGACATTGTTGCAGCCGTGGATGCACCTCCGCCGGCGAGCGGCGCCGGCAGCGGCCGGGCGTGCACGATGACGAGACGGCCGGTCGTGCGAGTGAGCGCGATGTAGAGCGACAGGAGGCCGCGCGGCTGCTCGTCGACGAGGTCCTGCGGCTCCACGACGATCACGCGGTCGAACTCGAGGCCCTTCGCGGTCGTGGTCGTCAGGAGTGCGACGGGGTCGAGCAGAGGGTCGGTGCCGACCCGCCGGGTCGCCGGCGCGTCATCCAGTGCGCTGCCGATCTCGCCCTGGAGGGCTGCCGGCGCGATGACGGCCACCGTGCCGCGATCGCCGCCGGCGAGCTCGCGCGCCGCTTCGGCGGCGGCATTGACGAGCCCGTCCCGCGGGGTCCGGTGCACCTCGATCGGCGTCCCGCCGGCTCGCACGGCCCGTGACGGAGCGACGCCGGGCGCGCCCGCCGCGAGCACCCGAGCGGCCACCTCCATCACTTCCGACGGCGTCCGGTAGTTGACATCCAGCTCGGTCACCCGGCGCCGCCGATCCGGCGCCACCTGGTCGAGCACGTCGTGCCAATCGCGGTGCCAGTGCGAGCTGGCCTGCCCGAGGTCGCCGACGATCGTGAGCGAGCCCGACGGGCACCGGCGGGCGATCATCCGCCACTGCATCGGCGACAGGTCCTGGGCCTCGTCGACCACGACGTGACCGAAGGACGACGACACCGTCCGCGGGCGCGTCGCCGCCGGCCGCGTGACCTCGTCGCGGCGGATCCGATCGCGGATCTCTCGGGCCATCGTCGGGCTGAGCGACACGTTCGGATCGGCGGCGACCCCGTCGAGGACGCGATCGGCGAGCCACTCCCGATCCTCGCCCGCCGCCCGGGCGCGGCGACGGCGCGGGAGGGGCCCGAGAACGACGGCCGCTTCGTCGAGGAGTGCTTCGTCGGCTTCGGTCCACCCGTCCACTCCCTCGTCGCGCGGCGGCCGGACGATGGCCGCCTGCTCGTCGGCGGTCAGGAGGTCGTCCGCCGCCTCCCGCAGCAGGGCGGGGTGGCCGAGCAGATCGGCGAGCAGCTGCTCCGGCGTCAGGAGCGGCCACATGCGGTCGACGAGGATCCGCACGGCCTTCGACCGGCGGGCGGTGTCGAGGAACTCGTCGCGCGACATCGGGGAGGCGCGGCGTCCGGTCGTGGCCGCCCGATCCACCGCCGCGAGGTACACGCCGTGAAGGTGGAGGAGGATCCGCCGCTCGACGAGCGCGCGCCGCGCGTTGTGGCTGCCGGCGCCGGCGCGAGCCGCCGCGACGATCCGTTCGGAGGCCTTCGTCGAGAACCGAAGCTGGAAGGCGCCGAAGGGCACGAGCACCGGCTTTCGGAGTGGGCGTTGGCGGGACGCCACCGCCCGCTGCACGACCTCCGCCATCCGGAGGTCGCCCTTCACCGCGGCCGCCGCCTGCGGGTCGAGCGCCGTCGGCGTCTGGCCCGTCCGGAGGGCACCGATCGTGGTCAGCCTGGCTCGCTGTTCACCGAGCGAGGGCAGCACCTGCTCGATGTAGCGCAGGAACGTCGCCGACGGACCGAGCAGCAGCACGCCCTTCGCCTCGAGCGCCTCGCGATGCGTGAAGAGCAGGTACGCGATCCGGTGGAGCGCGACGACGGTCTTGCCCGTGCCGGGCCCGCCCTGGACGACGAGGGCCTGATCGAGGGGTGCCCGGACGATCTCGTCCTGGCGGGCCTGGATCGTGGCGACGATGTCGCGCATCCGGCCGGTGCGCCGATCGGTGAGCGCGCGGAACAGCGCGGCCTCGCCGACGACGGCGAGGTCGCCGCGGTCGTGGTCGGTCAGCAGCTCGTCGCTGACGTCGAGCACCGTGGCGGCGCGGCAGAAGAGGTGCCGCCGGCGGACCACACCGAGGCGCGTCGCGAAGGTGGCCCGGTAGAAGGGCTCGGCCACCGGCGCACGCCAGTCGACGACGACCGGGTCGCCGGCGTCGTCGTCGACGCCGAGACGCCCGATGTGCCAGGTGCTGCCGTCGTCGCCGTCGATCCGGCCGAAGCACAGGGGCGCATCGCCGATCGCGAGCTCCGCCTGCCGGCGGTCTCGCGCCGCGGCCAACCGATCGCGTTCCAGGAGCCCGCCGGGGGTGTTCTCGACCGCGTTCAGGTCGAGGTCATCGAGCCGGCGGCGACGCGCCGCGAGACGCGCATAGGCCGAGTCGACGACCGCCTGCTCCGCCGCGACCTCCGCGGACCTCTCCATGCCGACCCCCGAACACGAGAATGCGGGGGCAACGATTACGCGAAATACCGGTACGCGCAACCACGGATTTGGGCGGCGATGACCGCCTCTGATTCTCAGTTTAGCTCAAAATGCCGGCGCCGACCTCCGCGTCGGCCGGCCGCGGCCCGCCGTCGACCGGTGACATGCGAGCCGGGCGGCGTAGGCTCGCCGGCATGTCTGACGTCGTCATCGTCGAAGCCGTCCGGAGCCCCATCGGCCGCCGGGGCGGCGGCCTGTCCACGCTCCATCCCGCCGACCTGCTCGGCCAGGTGCAGAAGGCGCTGCTCGAACGGGCGGGCATCGATCCCGCGAGCGTCGACCAGGTCGTCGGCGGCTGCGTGACGGCCGTGGGCGAGCAGTCCTTCAACATCGCCCGCACGGCCTGGCTCACCGCCGGCCTCCCGCTGACCGTGGCCGCCACCACGGTCGACAGCCAGTGCGGTTCGTCGCAGCAGGCCACCAACCTCGGCGCCGGCCTCATCGCGTCGGGCGCGGCCGACATCATCGTCTCGTGCGGGGTCGAGTCGATGAGCCGCATCCCGCTCGGGTCGAACACGGCCAACGGGCCCGGCCGGGCGATCCCGAAGAGCTACTTCGACCAGTACGAGTTCACGTCGCAGTTCGAAGGCGCCGAGCGCATCGCCGAGAAGTGGGGCATCTCGCGCGACGACACCGACCGCTTCGGCCTCCGCTCGCAGCAGCTCGCCGCCCAGGCGTGGGCCGAAGGGCGCTTCGAGCGCGAGGTGCTGCCGATCACGGCGCCGATCCTCGACGAGGAGGGCAAGCCGACCGGCGAGACCCGCGTCGTGGCGAAGGACGAGGGCCTGCGCGAGACCAGCCTCGAGAAGCTCGCCACGCTGAAGCCGGTCGCTCGCGAGAACGGCGTCCACACCGCGGGCACCTCGTCGCAGATCTCCGATGGTGCCGCAGCCGTGCTCATGATGTCGGCCGAGAAGGCGGCCGAGCTCGGGCTCAGGGCCCGCGCCCGGATCACCCACCAGTGCCTCGTCGGTGTCGACCCGGTGCTCATGCTCACCGGCCCGATCGACGCGACCAACAAGATCCTCGACCGGTCCGGGTTCGGCATCGGCGACTTCGACGTCTTCGAGGTCAACGAAGCGTTCGCCTCGGTGGTGCTGGCGTGGGAGAAGGAGTGCGGGCCCGATCCCGAGAAGGTCAACGTGAACGGCGGTGCCATCGCCATCGGCCACCCGGTCGGCTGCACCGGCGCCCGCCTCATCACCACGGCGCTGCACGAGCTCGAGCGGATCGACGGCCAGCGCGCGCTCGTGTCGATGTGCTGCGGCGGCGGGCTCGGCACCGGCACCATCCTCGAGCGCGCCTGACGCGGCTCCGAGCGACGCCGACCCTCGCTGGGCGGGCGACGAGGCCATGTGGGGCCGCGTCGTCCGCCCAGACGCCGTTCAAGGCGCGTTGACGGGCGCGGGCGTGCTCGCGTGGGCGTGCGTGGAGGCGTGGTCGATCGCCCGGCGCCGAACGGCGGGCAGCCAATCGGACGCCAGCCACCACCCGCACAGCGGGCACGTGGCGCGGAACTGCGACCGCGTCTGCAGCTCGCGCACGTGGCTCGCTCCCGCCGACCGCACCCGCCGGATCGGATGGTTCGGCAGCTCCTCGATCTCCACCGGCGACCACCGCGACGTCATGTTGCGACACTTCCCCGCGCGGTGAGCGGTCAACCGTGCCGCATACGTGGTGAGACCGCCCGAACCGGGACGATCGGGCCCCGGCCGTCAGGGTCCGACGAGCTGGGACACCGCGGCCGCGAGCTCCTCGTCGCTGGCCACGTTGTCGAAGCGGTCCTTCACCACACCGTCGCGACCCACGAGGAACACCCACGGCTCCTGGAGGTCGCCAGACGGAGTACCGGCCCACTGCTGCGCCGCGGGGTTCAGCTTCTTCTGCTCGTAGTCGCTCCACACCTCGAGGTGCACGAACGCGGCCCGGTCTCCGTAGGTCTTCGCCAGCGCCTCGACGCTGTCGGTGATCGGGCCGCAGAAGCGGCTGATGCAGTAGACCGGCGTCGACACGACGACGACGAGCGGCTTCCCCGCCGCCAGGGCGGCCGCGATCGACGTCTGGTGCAGCTCGGGGTCGGGCACCGCCGCGCCGCCATGGGCGCGTGACTCGATGGAGCCGAGGTCGACACCCGGTGTCGACATGGTGGGGTTGTCGGTGCGTGGCGCCGGCGTGCCCGGGAACGGTACGGCCGGCTTGTCGGCGACCTCGAAGGCCGCATCCTCGGCGACGTCCTTGCCGTCGACCTTCGCCTTGACGCGCACGCTCCAGAACCCCGGCGAGTCGAAGACCACGCCCATGGCCTCGTAGACACCGATCCCGTCCGAGGGCTTGACCTCCTTGGGTCCGGCCGGTGAGAGGTCGAGGTGCTGGCCGGCGACGGGGAGGTACGACGCCTTGACCGTGTCCTTCTCGACCGGCTGGCCGGCCGACTTCCGACCGAGGTACGAGAACGTCAGGTCGACGGTGCCGTAGCCGACCAGCGTGCCGGTGCCGTTGCCGGCGAGGGCGGCGAGGAACCGCTGCGGTCGACCGGCGAAGAGGTCGTAGCTCGCGACCTGGGCCACGAACGGATGCGACGACGCGTCGCCGCCCGTCGCACCGGATCCCATCGGCGACGATCCCGTCGAACCGTTCGAGCCCTTCGATCCTCCGCACGCGGCGAGCGCCAGCATCGCGACGACGAGGAGCGCGACGAGGGCACGCGGGCGGGCGATCGGCAGGCGGGCGATCGGCATGGGACGAGTGTCGCCGATCACCCGCACGAATCGGGCATCGGGTGGCCGGTTGCGGCGGCCGCGGCACGCAACGCGGGCAGCAGGGCGTCGAGGTCGGACCGCAGCGTGGCGGTAGCAGTGGACGACGAGGCGAGGTCGGCTTCCACCTTCTCCTTGGCCTCGAGGAGGCGCGCCGACGCGGCCCGGTCCGTCTTCGAGGCCGCGTCGGCGACCTCGTGCAGACCCTGGTGCGCATCCTCGAACGCCCGCCTCGCGGCCGCGGTGTCGCCGCCGGTCGCGGCGGCGTCGGCGGCGCAGATCCCCGTGTGCACGCTGGCTTGTCGCCCGCCGGCACCCGCCGGCGACGTCGTCGACCCGTCCGACGCGCCCTTCACGCTGCTGCTGCTCTCGCCGATCGCGCTCGGTCCCTTCGCCCGGCCGCCGCCCCCGCCGCAACCGGCGGTCACCTGCACCGCGATCGCGACGAGGAGCGCCCCCAGTGCCCCGGCCCGCCGACCGGCCCCTCGGCGAATCACCTCTCGAGACTGTCACACCCTCCCGCGAAGATGGCGTCGTGCTGTTCGTCCCGCCCGCCCCGTGTGCTGCACCGTCTCCCCCTCGGCTCCGCCGGCGTTCTCGGGCGCGGCGCGCGGCCGTGGTCACGCTCGCGATCGTCGCGGCGCTCGTCCTGCCGGCGTGCACGGGCGGCACCCGATCGACGGGGCGGCCGCCGTCGGGAGCCGGGGCCGTGGCCGGCCGGATCGTCGTCACCAAGGAGGTCGACGGCGACACGATCCGCGTGCGGATCGGCGGTGCGCCGGAGGAGCGGGTCCGGTTCATCGGCGTCGACACGCCCGAGACCCACGGCCCCGGGGGCCTGCGCGAGTGCTTCGGCCAGGAGGCCGCCCGCCGTACGGCCGAGCTGATCCCGATCGGCACCGAGGTCCGCCTGGTGCGCGACGCGGAGGCGCGCGACAAGTACGGCCGGCTGCTCGCCTACGTCTACCGGGCCCGCGACGGGCTGTTCGTCAACCTGTCGCTCGCGCAGGAGGGGTTCGCGGCGGCCCTCACGATCCCGCCCAACGTCGCCCACGCCGACGAGTTCGTGAAGGCCGCCGCCGACGCGCGCACCGCAGGTCGCGGCCTGTGGGGTCGCTGCGGCGGTCCCGACACCCCGATCACCCAGCAGAGCGCCCTCGGGCCGGCGCCGCCGGAGGCGAGCCTCCGCTACCGTCGCGGCCCGTGACCTCGCTGGCCGAGAAGCTCGGGTACGCACCCGATGCGAGGCTGCTGATCATCAACTGCGACGACCTGGGTGCGAGCCACGCCGCCAACGTCGGCGTCTACGACGCGCTCCGCCAGGGCGCGGGCACGAGCGCGTCGCTGATGGTGCCCTGCCCGTGGGCGCGCGAGGCCGCGGCGCGCTACCGCGGCGAGGACGTCGGCGTCCATCTCACGCTCAACGCCGAGTACGACCTCTATCGGTGGGGCCCGATCACCCACTCGCCGTCGCTCCTCGACGGCGACGGTGGCTTCCCCCGCACCGTCGAGGACGTGTGGGACCACGCCGACCTCGACGAGGTCCGCCGCGAGCTGCGGGCCCAGGTCGAGCGGGCCATCTACTGGGGCTTCGACGTGAGCCACCTCGACTCGCACATGGGCACCCTCCAGCTCCGGCCCGAGTTCTTCGACGTCTACCTCGAGCTCGCCATCGACTTCCGGCTCCCGTTCCGCCTCTCCGGATCGTCGACGGAACGGGGCATCGGCTTTCCCTTCCGCCGGCTCGCCGCCGAGGAGGGGGTCCTGTTCCCCGACCACTTCGTGGTGTCCCGCGGGCCGGGGAGCCGCCGGGCGATAGAGCGCGCCCTCGTCGACCTCCGGCCCGGGGTCACCGAGGTCTACGTCCACCCGGCCGTCGACACCGGCGAGCTGCGAGCGCTCGCACCCGACTGGGCCATCCGCGTCGACGACCACGACTTCGTCACCAACGACCGCAGCCTGCCGGCCCTGTGCGAGCGCGCCGGCGTCCACCTCATCGGCTACCGCGCCCTGCGCGACCTCATGCGCGCGGAAGGGTGAGCGTGCGGAAGGCGCGCGACACCGTCGCGCCGGCCGCCTTGGCGTAGAACCGCACGGGGCCGACCCACGCGACCTCGACCGTCGACAGCCCCGCGGCCATGACGTCGGTCGCGATGGCGCCGAGCAGGGCGTTGCCCACCCCGCCGTGCTGGCGTCCCGGTTCCGTCGCCATCGGGCCGAGCCAGCCGAGGCGGTTCACCGAGTGGCAGCCGAAGCCCAGGAGGGCGCCGGTCGCCTCCTCCACGGCGACCAGGCAGGAGCCATGGTCGACGGCCCGCTGCAGCTCGGCGACCCAGTTGGGCCACCTCGACCGGCAGAACTCCACGGCCGCGCCCGCATCCTCGTCGTCGATCACCCGGCGCACGGCGACGCCCGCCGGCGCGGGAGCGCGGTGGCGGGCGGAGAACGCCATGTTGAGCTCCGCGCCGCGCGGTCGATAGCCGAGCGCCTCGAACAGGCACAGCGCCGGCGTCATGTGGGCGTCGACTCCGGGCCACAGGTAGTAGGGCGCGCACCCGCCCACCGCCATCGCCCGGGCGCCGTGCTCGTCGAACGCCCACTCCTGCAACGTGGCGACGACCTCGCGCCCGACACCCGACCGCCGCCGGCCGGGGGCGACGGCGACGAGCTGCACGAACCCGACCACGTCGTCGCCGTAGCGGCGGACG
>DATAKR010000197.1:0-15627 GCA_036261495.1 Acidimicrobiales bacterium
GCCGGATCGGCGGATCTTCGAACTGACGGGTCAGAGGACGATCCGAGACGAGCTCGATGCGGGGGTGCACGAGCAGCTCGAACGGCTCGGCGACGATCGTCTCGCGCTGGGTCAGCCCGAGCGGGTCGCCGGCGACCGCCACGAGCGGACCCACCTGGTAGACGCCGCGGCGAGCGGCCCGCAGCGAGTAGTGGTGGCTGACGGTGCTACCGCCCGACAGGCTCGTGATCGGTACGCGAACCGGCCGCCCGAGCCGCTCGGGCACCCGCTCCTCGAGCACGAACGTCGACACCCTGCGCCGCGCGGTGAGCTTCACCTCGACGTCGAGCCGGTCGCCCTCCTGCACTCGCGGGCACAGACCGGCCCGTTCGCCCTCCAAGCGCAGCCGCTTCGGCGCGATCAGATAGGCGACGACGAGGAGCAGCACGATGCCGTAGGCGAAGAGGTACATCGCCACGCCGGCGATGACGCGCGCCATGACCCAGAGGAAGACCGCGCCGACGACGCCGATCTGGCCGAAGCGGGTGATGCCGAGCTTGCGCTGCCACGCGCTGAGGCGGCGTCGAAGGGCGCGCGGCCCCAGCGCGTCGGCAATCCGGTCGCGCCGCGAGAGCAGCCCGCGCGTGCCGCGCGCTGCGGCCGAGCCGCCGGGTGCCGCTCCGCCCCGGTTCCGCCGAGAGCGGACTGCGGTCACGCCGTGACCGGCTCCGCCCGGCGGCCGGCTCGCGCCGAGAGCGGCGGCTTCACCTGGTTGGTGATCCGGTCGAGCACCCGCTCGACGGACTCGCCCCGCAGGATCGCCTCGGGATTGAGGATGACACGGTGCGCGAGCACGGGCCGCAGGACGGCGCGCACATCGTCGGGGTAGACGTGCTCGCGAGCATCGGAGGCGGCAAGGACTCGAGCGGCGCGGAGCAACGCGATCGACGCGCGCGGCGAGCCGCCCATCGCGACCGCGGGATCCTGCCGGGAGGCCTGGATGAGGTCGACGATGTAGTAGCCGACCTCCGGCGCGACGTCGATCGTCGACGCGTAGGCGATCATCGCCCGGACCTCGTCGGTGCTCACGACCGAGCCGAGGCCCTCGACCTTGAGCCCGACGGCGTTGTCGAACATCGCCTCGAACTCGTGGTCGCGCGCCATGTAGCCCATCGACAGCTTGAAGAGGAACCGGTCGAGCTGGGCCTCGGGCAGTGGGAAGGTTCCTGCGTTCTCGATCGGGTTCTGGGTGGCGAGCACGAGGAACGGCCGCGGGAGGTCGTAGGTGGTGCCGTCCGCCGAGACCCGGCGTTCGGCCATCGCCTCCAGGAGTGATGACTGGGTCTTCGGCGTCGCCCGGTTGATCTCGTCGGCGAGCAGGACGTTGGCGAACACGGGCCCGGGCCGGAACTCGAAGGCGCCGCGCTTCTGGTCGAGGATCGATGAGCCGGTGATGTCGCCGGGGAGCATGTCGGGCGTGCACTGCACGCGCGACTCGGTCGCGTCGATCGACTGGGCGAGCGACCGTGCCAGCACGGTCTTGCCCGTGCCGGGCACGTCCTCGAAGAGGATGTGCCCCTCGCACAGGATGGCGACGAGTGCCAGGCGCACGATGTCGGCCTTGCCCTTGACGACCGTCTCGACGTTGTCGACGATCCGGTCGAAGTTCGACTTGAACGCAGCGGCGTCGATGCGGCTCGCCGCGGCCGACCCGGTGTTCGAGCGGGGAACGCGTGTGCTCATTGACCTTCCTAGCGATCTCGAGGGGGGCGGAAGGTTCGGAGCACGCCAGCAAGGCTGCACGGCCCGCTCTTGGTCCGCCGGCTGTGAGTTCGGCGGCGAGGAAGGGTTCTCCTTCCTTGACCGGTGTGACGCCTGCCGTTCGATTTCGCCGCTGGGACGTGCAGGAGTGGGCGGGGGGTGCCGTCGAACATTGCGATCGTGGCGACGGCTGTGAGTCCGGCGGGAACGAACGCGCGCTCGAGCGACTGGGCGCGGCGCTATCCCCCGCTGCTCGCGCTCCTCGTCGCCGTGTTCATCGCCATCGCGATCCTGCCGTCGTCGCTGAACCTGCCCCAGAGCAACCCGTCGACCACCCTCGAGTTCGCCCCGGTTCCCCCCCAGGATGACAAGACGCCGCCGCCGCCGGACGGAAACCTGGCGTCGCTGGGCCTCGCCGGGAGCTCCTCGCTCACCGGCGGCGGCCTTCCCGGCGGCGACTCCGGTTCCGGCGCCGCGCCGCTCCCGCCGCCGAACGGACCGCTCCAGGGCGCGAAGAAGTCGAGCCTCAGCAAGAAGTGCGTCAACACGCCGAGCGGTCCCCGCCAGACCGAGGACCCACTGTCGCCGCCGTGCGTTGTCGACTTCAAGGGCGACAACGGCGGTGCGACCTACCTCGGCGTGGACGCGGAGGAGATCCGCATCCTCTTCTACTTCCAGGGCAACTACATCTACATCAACAACTGCAAGGACCCGAACCAGGTCACGCCCGACAACCAGTACTTCGACGCCATGGCCGAGCCGAAGCCCAACGACCACTGCATCCTGCGGATCATCCGGGCCTGGCAGACCTACTTCAACGACCGCTACCAGACCTACGGGCGGTACGTGCACTTCTTCGCCTACGTCTCCGGGTCGGAGACGTCGCCCGAGCAGCGCAAGGCGGAGGCCGCCGAGAACTTCGACAAGGTCAAGCCCTTCGCCGTCATCCACGACGACCTCGCCACCGAGAACATCGATTCCTACCTCGACGCCATGGCGAAGCGCGGCACACTCGTGTTCGAGGCCTCGTTCGGACGGTCGGCTTCGTTCTTCACCAAGTACGCGCCCCGCATCTGGGGCTACTTCCCGACCCAGGAGATCATCGCCGGCCTCTACGCCGGCATGGTCTGCAAGAAGACCTCGGGCCTCCCCGTCGCCGTCGGCCAGTACGCCGGCACGCCGCAGCGGAAGTACGGCCTCGTCTACACCACCGACCCCGATCATCCGGAGCTACGGATCTTCAAGGACCTCGTCGAGGCCGAGCTGAAGTCGCGGTGCGGCATCACCGTCGAGGAAGGCACCTACCCGTCCGCAGGCTGGACGCAGGACACGCGGTACACGCCGCGCCAGGCCCAGCAGACGATGGCGAAGTTCAGCCAGGACGGGGTCACGACGATCCTCTGGCCGGGCGGGCTCGAGACCAACATGACGAGGGCCGCCACCTCGATCGGCTACACGCCCGAGTGGATCATCGCCGGCGACCGCCAGATGGAGGAGGACAGCACGGGGCTGTTCCAGGACTCGACGCAGTGGCAGAACGCCTTCGTCGCCACGACGATCACCGCGCAGCTCAACGCCCGCCAGACGCCGTGCTACATGGCCTACCGCGAGGCCGATCCCAACGCCGACGACTCCGACATCCAGACGGGATGCCCGCTGTACGACTACCTCCGGCAGCTCTTCACCGGCATCCAGGTGGCCGGCCCCCGCCTCACACCCCAGGCGATGGACAAGGGGTTCCACGCCATCCCGGCGGTGCGCAGCACCGATCCGAAGGTGCCGGCGTGCTTCTACTCGGCCGGCGACTACACCTGCGTGAAGGACGCGCAGCTCGAGCGGTGGGATCCCTCGGCCAACAGCGGGCAGGGGTGCTACCGCATGATCGAGGGCGGCCAGCGCTACACGGCCGACACCTGGCCCGACGGCAACATCGACGCGCAGTACGACCCCGCGACCGCGCCGTGCAACACCTACGACTCCGGGTTCCAGCAGAACCCCGGCGCACCCAACCCCAACAACCCGAATGGCTTCTGACGTGATCGCCCGCCGGCGCCCCCGCGCGCTCGTCCTCCTCGCCGCCTTCGCGCTGGGCAGCCTGCTCGCCGTGACCGGCAACCGTCCGGCCCAGGCACTCGACGGTGGCGAGTACGTCATCCCCGTGCAAGAGGGCGCCCACGTCGTCGAGAACTTCGCCGCGATGCCGGCATCCGACCCGAGCGGGTCGTTCACGACCGACCCCGACAGCTGCGTCGACCTGCCGTTCTGCACGACGATCCAGCTGAAGCCACGGTTCCCGTCGGACTGGAACCCCGACACCGACTGGCTGATGTACGTGAACCTCACGTGGCAGCGCCAGTCGTTCGCCGACCTCCCGCAGAACGCGGTCACCGGCGGCAACGGCCAGCTCGCGACGAACGACGTCGACATCTACGTGTACACGAAGGAGACGAAGGTCGCCTCGGACGGCTCGACGTCGGAGGAGTACCGCGAGGTCGGGCGATCCGCGTCCGCCGGCTTCCCCGAGCAGATGAAGCTGTACGGGTCGTCGCCCGACAACCCGATCTACTACGTCGTCGTCTACAACTCCTCCGGCGTGAACCTCGGGTTCACGCTCGACACGACCGTTCGGGTGTTCTCGTTCGCGGATCCCGACTCCTATCTCACCGGCGGCGCGTTCGGCGGTGGGTCCTCGTCGGGCGGCTCCGGCTCCGGCTCCAGCCTCTTCGGCACGTCGCCGTCCTCCGGCTTCCCGTCGGCGCCGCTGTCGCCGGCGTCGTTCGGTCCCGGCCGGGTGACGCCCCGCACGCCGTCGGACCTGCCGATGCTCACCCCGGGCGCCGTCGCTTCGGCGGGCGCCGCCGACGCCGCGCTGTCGAGCTTTCTCGCCGACCTGCCCGTGGCCACGAAGGGCCTCGAGGCCGACCTGGCCGGCGCGCCCTCGTCGGGGATCCTCGACGCGGTTCGCAACCGGCACACCGGACCCCCGAGGCCCGTTCACGCGCCGGTGCTGGTGTTCTGGCTGGCGTTGGTGCCGCTCGCGCTGCTCGCGGCGGCCGTCGGGTTCCTGATCCGCCGCCGGCCCGCAGCACTGACGTTCCCGGCGCCGGCGCCCGCGCCGGCGCCCTCCGTCGCCTGACGCCCCTCCGCGGTTCTGGAGTGCCACGGCCACGAGCTGCGTGGCTGTGGGACTCCAGAACGGCGTGCGGTCAGACGAGGCTGGACGACCGGGGGTACGCGACCGCCGGGTCGGTGATCACGTTGACGAGGTAGGGCACGCCGGCCGCGAACGCCCGCCGCAGCGCCGGCCCGATCTCGCCGGCGTCGGTGACGGTCTCGCCGGCGCCGCCGAGGGCCTTCACCACGTCGTCGTAGCGGAGCCCCGGCGTCAGCTCGGCCGCGACCTGGTAGCCGTAGATCGACTCCATCGGGTGGTACTCGAGGCCCCAGATCCCGTTGTTCCCGACCACGCCGACGACCGGCAGGTTCTGGCGGGCGAGCGACTCCCAGTCGATGCCCGAGAACCCGAAGGCGCCGTCGCCGAGGAGGGCGACGACCTGGCGGTCGGGGTAGGCGACCCGCGCTGCCATCGAGTAGCCGGGGCCGGTGCCCAGGCATCCGTAGGGGCCGGTGTCGAGCCAGCAGCCCGGGTGGTACGACTCGATGTACTTGCCGGCGTAGGACACGAAGTCGCCGCCGTCGCACACGACGATGGCGTCGCGGTCGAGCACCTTGCGCAGCTCGCCGTAGACCCGGGCGGGATGGATCGCGCCGCCCGAGCCGCCGCCGCCCGGGCCGCCAGCGCCGCCGCCACCGGTCAGCTCGGCGTCCTCGCCGGCGCGTCGAGCCGCCTCCTCGTCGGCGAGCTTGCGGATCCAGTCGGCGTGGTCGTTGCGATGACCCGGCCCGTCCCACGAAGCCCAGCCGTCGAGCACCGCCCGCAGGTCGCCCTGGATGGCGACGGCGGGGTCCGCGAGGCCGGTCCGCGCGCCGGGGCCGTCGGTGACGTGGACGAGCGCGGCCTCGCCGAAGTTGCCGAACGACACGCGGAAGTCGAGCGGCGTGCCGATCACCACCACGACGTCGGCCTGCTTGAGCAGCCCTCGGGTGCGGGCGAAGGCGAGCTCGTGGTCGGCGGGGATGCACCCGCGGCCGAGCCCGTTCACGAACACCGGGATGCGGAGGGCCTCGGCGCACCGGCGCAGCGCGTCCCACGCGCCCTCCCAGTAGACGTCGCTGCCGGCCACGATCGCCGGCCGTTCGGCGCCGGCGAGCAGCCCAGCTGCACGGGCCACGAGGTCACCGTCGGGCTCGGCCGCCTCGGGCAGGAAGGCGGCGCCGGGATCGGCGACGTCGGCCTCCGACGGCGAGAACACCACGTCGATCGGGACGTCGACGAACACCGGGCCGCGGTGCGGGGTGAGCGCGGCTTCGATCGCGGCGGTGACGTCGGCCGCGGCGGAGCCGGCGGAGCGCACGGTGCGGGCGTCCTTCACGAGCGGGGCGACGAACGGCAGGTGGTCGATCTCCTGGAGGCTGCCCGATCCCCACCGACCCTCGCCGGCGCGGCCGCCGATCACCACCAGCGGCGACCCGTTGAACATCGCGGTCGTGATGGCGCTCATGCCGTTGGTGACGCCCGGGCCCGCGGTCAGCCCGCACAAGCCGGGCCGGCGGGTGAGCTTCGCCATGGCCTCGGCGGCGAAGGCCGCGGTCTGCTCGTGGCGGACGTCGAGGAGGCGGACGCCGGCCTTCTGGCACGCGTCGTACAACGGGAAGATGTGGGCGCCCGAGAGGGTGAACACCTCGTCGACGCCGTAGGCCCGGGCGGCGGCGAGCACGGCATCGCCGACATGGCCGGTGACCTTCATGCGACCGGGACGTCGAGCCGCGTCGAGATCCGGTAGAGGAACGAGGTGACGACCTCGAACCACGCGTCGGGGTTCTCGAACTGGGGCGAGTGGCCGGCGTCGGGGATGACCGCGAGGTGGGCCTCGGGCATGGCGCCCACCATCGCCTCCGACTGCCCGAGGAACGGCGTGTCCTGGTCGCCCACGATCACGAGCGTCGGCACGGCGACGCCGGCGAGCGAGGCCAGCCGGTCGTCCTGGCCGAGGATCTCGTCGAGCATCGACAGCCACATGTCGGGCGACGAGTTGAGCGTCTTGCGCTCGCCGAACTCGCGGTAGCCGGGGCGGGTCTCGACGAGGCGGAGGTGGGCCTCGGTGTCGAGCGGGCCGGCCATCTCCCGCTGGACCTCGACGAGCAGCTCCATGCCCCCCTTCGACACGATCTCGCGTGCCATGCCGGCGAGCTCCGGTTCGACACCGTCGGGCGCACCGTGGCTCGTGTCCATGAGCACGAGGCCGGCGAGGTGCGACGTGGCGTCGATGGCGACCCGCTGGGCGACCATGCCACCCATCGAGTGCCCGACGAGCACGAAGCGCCGCCAGCCGAGCGCCTTCGACAGGCCGACGACATCGCCGGCGAAGATCCTGAGGCTGTACGCCTCCTCTCCCTCGGGTTTGTCGCTCTCGCCGTGACCACGAAGGTCGGGCGCCACCGCGTGCCATCCGAGCTCGCCGAGGGCGTCGAGGTGGTCGCCGAAGTCCTCCTTGGCGCCGCCCCAACCGTGCACGAGGAGCAGCGGACGCCCGTCCGGAGGCCCGCCCTCGAGCACCTGGAGGCCGAGGCCGGCCACTTCGATCCGGCGGGTCTGCATGGGGGTGCACCTCCAGTAGGCGTCGTCTGCCACGATTCTCGCCCATCGGAGGCAGCGCGGGCGCGGGCCGGTCGGATCGGACCGGAGGTGTCAACCTACCCTCCCCAACCGCCTCCGCTCGGCCTACGCTTGTCAGGTGCCGAGGGGAGGTGGGACGACCATGGCGTCGCGCGTGAGGTCGCGGATCTGGAACGTCGTGCGCGTCGTCGCGAGCGCCGTGATGCTCGCGGTCCTCCTGCCGCGCGCCACCCGCCTGCTCGGCCCGGTCTGGCACGCGTCCACGGTGCTGTGGCTCGTGGCCGCCGTCGCCGTCACGCTGGTCGGCGTGGTGCTCGCGACGCTCCGGTGGCAGCGCGTCCTCGCCGCCCTCGACGTCGACGCCGGCATGCCGCCCCTGCTGTCGCACTACCTCGCCGGCCTGTTCGTGTCGAACTTCCTGCCGACCACGATCGGCGGCGACGTCCTCCGCATCACCCGCTTGGCCGGCAACGACGTCGGCACGCCGCGCTCGTTCGCGTCGGTCGTGCTCGAACGGTTGACGGGATGGCTGGTGCTCCCGGTGATCTCCCTCTTCACGCTCGGGATCAACCCCGGGCTGCTCCGCCCGCCGCTCGACGACGCCACCCACCTGGTCGTCCTGATCTCGCTCGCCACGCTGGGCCTGCTCGGGCTCGTGCTCGTCGGCGCCTCCAGCCCGCGGCTGGGGTCGCTGCTCGACGCCCGCGCCGGTTGGCGCCGCTTCGCCGCGGCGGTGCACCTCGGCCTCACCCGCTTCCGTCAACGGCCGGGCGCCGCGCTCGAGGTCCTCATCGTCGGCTTCGCCTACCAGCTGGCCGTCGTGCTCGGCGCCTTCCTGGCCGCCCGCGCCCTCGGGCTCTCCACCGTCAGCTGGACCGCGATCCTCGCGTTCATGCCGGCCGTGGCGATCGTGCAGGTGCTGCCGTTCCCGACCATCGGCGGCCTCGGCGTGCGCGAGGGTGCGTTCGTGCTGTTCCTCCACCCGCTCGGCGTCTCGCCCGACCAGGCGATCGCGCTCGGGCTCCTGGTCTACGGCATCAACCTGCTCGCCAGCCTGTTCGGCGCGCCGGCGTTCGCGGTCGGCGGGCGCCGCGCCGACGCCACCGCCGCCGCATGACGGACGCGCTCGACGACAGGGAAGCCACCGCGCCCGCCGACGCGGCCCGGCCGCGTCTGCGCTGGTGGCGCGAGGTGTCGTATGCCGCCGGCTTCTACCTCGTGTACTCCCTGATCCGGAACGCGACGGCGGCCGAGTCCGTGCGGGTGGCGTTCGACCATGCCCGCTCGGTGATCCGCGTCGAGCGCCTCCTCGGCCTCTACCACGAGGAGACCATCCAGGCCCTGTTCCTCCACTACCGGTGGCTCGTGAAGGCCCTGAACGTCTACTACGGCAGCCTCCACTTCGTCGTCACCATCGCCGCGCTGGTGTGGTGCTTCCGCCGGCGTCCCGACCGCTACCCGCTCTGGCGCAACACGCTGGCGGCCACCACCGCGCTGGCCTTGATCGGCTTCGCGTTGTTCCCGCTCATGCCGCCCCGGCTGCTCGACGCGTGCAACTCGTTCGGCGCGTGCAGCCACTACGGGTTCGTCGACACGCTCGAGCGCATCGGCGGGCTGTGGTCGTTCGACTCGGGGACGATGAAGTCGATCTCGAACCAGTACGCCGCCATGCCGAGCCTCCACTTCGCCTGGTCGCTGTGGTGCGCCGGCACCCTGTGGCCGCTCACCCGTGAGCGCGATTGGGCCAAGCCGCTCATCGCCGCCTATCCCGCCCTCACGCTCTTCGCCATCGTCGTCACCGCGAACCACTTCTTCCTCGACGCCGTCGGGGGCGCGCTGGTCTTCGCCGCGGGCTACGTCGTGGCCAGCGCGATCGTGGCCCGCCGCTCGAACCGCGGCGTCGACGGGGCCGACGTGGCCTCCGCGCCGTAGACGCCCGCGGCACCGCGGCTGGCGAGATCGGCGTTCATCTGCTCAAGTCGGGGCCGTGTTCGGGTCGAACACCCCTTCTGTGGGGTTCCTCGACGACGCCGTCCTCGACGCCGCCCGGGCCGGCGCCGGGTGGGCGTTCGAGCGGATCCACGGCGAGCTCGCCGGGCCGGTCCTCGGCTACCTGCGCCAGCAGGGCGTCGCCGATCCCGACGGGACGACCAACGAGGCGTTCCACCGCGCGTTCGCGCGGGTCGCGTCGTTCGACGGCGGCGTCGAGGCCTTCCGGCGGTTCGTGTTCACGGTGGCGCACAACCTCGTGATCGACGAGCGGCGCTTCGCGGCTCGTCGCCAGGATGTGCGCCCCGTCGAGGCCGTGCCCGACGTGGCCGGCGGCGACGCCGAGGCCGACGCGTTCGACCGGCTCGGCAACGACCAGGTCCGGCGCATGCTCGCGCTCGTGTCGGCCGACCAGCGCGACGTGCTGCTGCTGCGATTCGTCGCCGACCTGTCGCTCGAGGAGGTGGCCGAGGCGACCGGCCGAACCGTCACCGCCGTGAAGGCCCTCCAGAAGCGCGGCCTCGACGCCCTCCGCCGGGCGCTCGACCCCCTCGGCGTGTCGACGCGGGCGCGAGAGATCTCTCCGGAAGCCGTATCCCGGGAGCCCGACCCGACGTTCACGGGGGTGTGATGCACGACGAGCGCCTCGATCCCGAGGTGGGCAGGCTGTTGCGGTCCGCACGACGTGCGGTGCTCGCCACTCCGGCCCCGGCGCCCGACGAGCGGCTGGCCACGCTGTTCGCGTCCGGTCTGCCCGCCGCCGCCACCCCCGCGGTCGAGACGCTCCCGGCCAGGAGACGATCCTCTGTGAAGCAGCTGCTCTCGAACGTTCCCGCCAAGGTCGCCGCCGGCGTCCTCGGTGCCGGCCTCGCCATCGGTGGGCTCGGCGTGGCCGGTGCACTGCCCGGCAACATCCTCCTCGCGTCGTCCCACCACGACGAGCAGGTCACCACCTCCGACCAGCAGCAGGCGACCGACACAACGGAGGCGCCCGAGGTCGAGAAGCCCGACGCGGCCGACACCAACACGACGACCGACGCCCCGAAGCCGGCGACACCGACCGACCTCAGCCAGGTGGCCGTGCCCACGTCGGTGAGCGAGGCCGCCCAGACGCACGCCTTCGACGAGGCCTGCGGCAACCACGGCAAGTACGTGTCGTACTTCGCGCAGAACGGCACCGAGCCGTCCTGCGCCACCGACGCCCGCGCCGCGGCCGCCAACGGCACGTCGACGTCGACCAACACCGCCACCCAGACGGCGACCGTGTCGAACGACTCGACGTCGACCGACAGCACCAACACCTCGACGGGCGCCTCGACCCACGGCAAGAGCGGGTCGACCCACGGCCGGTCCGGCGCCACCACCCACGGCAAGGCACCCCGCTAAGACCTCCCACGTCGCCGGCCGCCAACGATGCCGGCCGGCGACGAGGATCACCTCCCCGCTCGCCCCCGCCAAGCCCTGCAGGGGGGGACAAGGAGGCGGCGACCCTTCTCCGCCAGAAGGGTCGCCGCCTCCTTTCACTTCCCGCCCTCCGCCGTCCCCACCGCCGTCCCCGCCGCCGTCACCGCTCGGTTTCCGGGTGGATTCCCGGCACCATGACGCCGGGATCCCGCCCACGAATCCGGAGGGCCGCCGCCGGCGAGGCGAATCAGAAGATGGAGTAGCCCCCGTCGATCACGAACGTGTCGCCGGTGTGGTACTTCGAGGCGGCGGATGCGAGGTAGACGGCCACGCCACCGAAGTCGTCGGGCTCGCCCCACCGCCGCTCGGGGATGCGGGGCAGCACCTTGTCGCGGAAGCGGTCCCACGCGAAGGCGCCCTCGGTCATCGCCGTCTCGATCCACCCCGGCAGCACCGCGTTGGCCCGGATGCCGTTGCGCGCCAGCTCGACGGAGAGCCCCTTCATCATCGAGATGACGGCGCCCTTGGTGGATGCATAGGCCTGGTTGCGGGCGGCACCCTCGATGGCCGACAGCGACGACGTGACGACGAGGCTGCCGCCCTCCCCCCGGTCGACCATGTGCCGCACCGCGGCGCGGAACGTGAGGAACACGCCGTCGAGGTTGATGCGCATCACGTGGCGCCACTGCTCGAGGGTGAACTCCGCGAACGAGGGCGCCCCACCACCGACGCCGGCGTTGGCGAAGCACGAGTCGACCTTGCCGAGGGCGGCGAGCGTGTCGGCGAAGGCGGCGTCGACCGCGGCCTCGTCACCCACGTCGCACTGGAGCGCGACGACCCGCGTGCCGTGCTCCGCCAGCGACCTCTGCGCTCGTGCGTTCTTCTCCTCGTTGGTGCCCCAGATGGCGACATCGGCCCCGGCTCGCGCCAGCGCCGATGCCATCCCGAGACCGATGCCGCTGTTGCCTCCGGTCACGAGCGCGACGTGACCGGTGAGATCGAAGGGTGCGTACACGTCGGGGACGGTAGCGGGGCGGTGCCTCGCGGCGCGTCGACGCGGAGTACGCCACACTTTCGCCGTGGGCGGGACGACGGGCGACGCGCTGGTCGATCGAGCCGACGCCAACTGTGTCGAGGCGTGGGCGGCGATGGCGGAGGCGATCGACGGAGGCGACGTCGACCGGCGGGAGGGGCTCGTGCTCGTGTCGAGCGGCTCCCCCCTGGCGCTGTTCAACGTCGCGTTCGTCACCGCACCACCCGGCGATCCGGCCGGCACCATCGCCGCCGCCGGCGAGTTCTTCGGCGAGCGCCGGCTTCCGTTCCTCGTGCGCGTGCGCGAGGCGTGGTCGGCGCCGCTGCGGGAGCCGGCGCGCGCCGCCGGCCTCGCCGTCGCCGGCGATCTCCCCGGCATGGTGATGGCCCCGATCCCCGCACCCCCGCCCCTTCCGGCCGGCCTCGACGTCGAGGACGCCGCCGACGACGCCGCCGTCGACGCCCACCTCCGCCTCGTCTGCGAGGGGTTCGGGGTGCCGGCGCACCTGATGGAGGGCGCGCTCACCCTCGACACGGTGCGGCGGGGTTTCCACCTCCTCATCGGCCGGCGGCACGGGCGGCCGGTCGCGACCTCGGCCTGGTTCGTGCACCAGGGCATGGTCGGCGTCTACAACGTCAGCACGCTGCCGCCCTACCGCCGGGAGGGCCTCGGCGCCGCCATGACGTGGGCGGCCGTCCGCGCCGGTCTCGACCGGGGATGCGACAGCGCGACGCTGCAGGCGTCCGCCATGGGCTATCCGGTGTACGAGGCGATGGGGTTCCGCCTCGACCTGCCGTACTCGCAGTGGGAGGGATCGCCCGGCTACGCGTGACCGGGCGCAGGGGCGCCGGCCGGCCACACCTCGCACACCGGCACCGGCCCCTCGACGCCCTTGAGCACGATCGCCTGGGTGGCACCGAACCGGGCGCCTGGGAGCGTGCCGACCGTGGAGCACACCTCCGCCGTCGCCAGCACCTCGCCCCCGCCGGCCGCCTCGGCCACCCGGGCCGCGACGTTGACCACATGGCCGATGACGTCGTCACGCAGGACGACGACCGATCCGACGTTGATGCCGGCGCGGAGCCGCAATGGCGCCGGCTCGGCGGCGATGAGCTCGAGGCAAGCGAGCACGGCGGCCTCGGGTTCGGGGAACGTCAGCAGCAGCCCGTCACCGAGCCGCTTGACGAGGCGGCCGCCGCGGGAGCGGATGATCGGCCCGACGGTGCGGTGGTGCGAGGCGAGCATGGCGCTCGCGGCCTCGTCGCCCTCCCGTGCCGTGTACTCGGTGAACCCTTCGAGATCGGTGAAGGCGACGGCGAGGCGTTCCACCGTCCGCGACTCGTCACCGTCGGCCTCCGGCGGCGACGACAGCACCTGGATGGCCGTCAGGCCGAGCTGGGCGAGGAGCGACGGCTTGCGTTCGACCGAGCGCTCGAGCGCCCGCTCCAGCACCTCGGCCGGCGCGGTCGTGGTGATCGGCCCCTTGCCGCCGTGCTCCACCCACTCGCGGCGGACGAGCCCCAGCTCGCTCAGGTTGGCCAGCAGCTCGGGATCCTGGCGAAGCTGCTCGAGGAGCTTCGTGGTCCACTTCCTGCGCGCCGCCCGGACGGCCCGCCGGCCCGCGACCCGGGCGACCTCGCGCGGCGGGACGTCGCCGCCGCTCCGCCACGAACGCGACCCGTCATCCCCGTCCGACACGTCCGGAAACGTAGCGCGCCACCCCTCCCGGCCTCGGGCGCGAACGGCGCTCGCCGGCAGGCTGAGCGTCACTCAAACTCGACTCAACGATGCATAACGATCGGGATGCCTCTACCCTCGACGTTCGCCGACCGAGTCGACAGGAGAAGGTCCCTCCCCTTGAGCGTGCGCCCGGTCACCACCCACGTGCCTCCGACCCTCACCGACATCGCCGCGCGAGTGGAGACGCGGATCGAAGGTCTCCTCACCGCGGAGATCGAACGCTGGGTCGAGGTCGACTCGGCGCTCGTCGACCCGCTGGCATCGCTGCGGTCCCTGGTCCTCGCCGGCGGCAAGCGGCTGCGGCCGGCGTTCTGCCACTGGGCCTTCGTGGCCGGCGGCGGCGACCCCGAGGATCCGTGCGTCGTCGCCGCCGGCGCCGCCCTCGAGCTGCTCCACACGTTCGCGCTCATCCACGACGACGTGATGGACGGGTCGGTCACCCGCCGGGGGCTCGACGCCGTGCACGTCGACTTCGAGTCGCGCCACACGCTCGGCGAGTGGCGGGGCGAGGGGCGACGGTTCGGTGAGGGCGTCGCCATCCTCGTCGGCGACCTCGCGTTCGTCTACGCCGACCTGCTGCTCGCCGGCGCGCCCGCGCCGGCCGTCGACGTGTTCACCGAGCTCCGGCTCGAGGTCAACATCGGCCAGTACCTCGACCTCATCGGCACCGTCAGGGGGGTCACCACCCCGGCGGCGGCCCAGCGCATCTCGGTCTACAAGTCGGGCAAGTACACCGTCGAGCGTCCCCTTCACCTCGGCGCCGCCCTCGCCGGCCGGTTCGACGACCTCGCGGCGCCGCTGTCCGCCTACGGCCTCCCGCTCGGCGAGGCGTTCCAGCTCCGCGACGACCTGCTCGGGGCGATCGGCGACGAGGACGTGCTCGGCAAGCCCGTGGGCGACGACCTGCGCGAGGGGAAGCCCACGTCGCTCGTCGCCATCGCCCGCGAGCGCGCCACCGGCGCCGCGGCGCGCGTCCTCGACGAAGGGCTCGGCCGCGCCGACCTCACCGACGGCGAGGTGGCGGCCATGCAGGAGGTGCTCGTCGACACCGGGGCCGTCGCCGCCATCGAGACGCGCATCGACGCCCTGGTCGGTGCCTCGCTCGACGCGCTCGAGCGTGGGCCCATCACCGGCGAGCCGCGGGAGCGCCTCATCGAGCTCGCCTGGTTCGTCGCCGGCCGCGACCACTAGCCGGCGCCACATGAGGGTCGTCGTCGTCGGCGCCGGGCTCGGCGGCCTCTCCGCGGCCTGCCACCTCGCGGGACGCGGCCACTCGGTGACCGTCGTCGAGCGGAACGCACGGCCCGGCGGCCGGGTCGCCGTGATCGAACGCGACGGCTACACGCTCGACACCGGGGCGACCGTGCTCACCATGACCGGCATCCTGGCCGACGTCTTCCGAGCCGCCGGGTCGTCGCTCGACGACCACCTCGTGCTCAAGGCGCTCGACCCGATGTACCGGGCGACGTTCCCCGACGCCGGGCCGCTCCACGTGCGCCACGGCGTCGAGGCGATGAGCGAGGAGATCCGCCGCGAGTGCGGCGCCGGCGACGCCGACGGGTTCCGCCGGTTCGTCGCCTGGCTCACCGAGCTCTACCAGGTGGAGATGCCGGGCTTCATCGACCGGAACTTCGACTCGGTGCTCAGCCTGGCCCGGCCGGTGGCGCCGCTCGGCCGGCTCCTGCGCCTCGGGGCGCTGCGCCGGCTGTCGTCGGTGGTCGACTCCTACTTCGCCGACGACCGGCTCCGGAAGCTGTTCTCGTTCCAGTCGATGTACGCGGGGCTCTCCCCGTTCGACGCCCTCGCGATCTATGCGGTGATCACCTACATGGACACCGTCGGCGGCGTGTACTTCCCCGAAGGGGGGATGAGCCGCGTCGGCGCCGCCCTCGCCGATGCGGCCGCCGCCGCCGGCGCCGAGCTGGCGTACGGCTGCGAGGTCGAGCGGGTGCTGCGCCGGCCGGGCGAGCGCGGCGCGGTGCGG
>DATAKR010000200.1:0-9592 GCA_036261495.1 Acidimicrobiales bacterium
GCTCGCCTGGGAGCCGGGCGTCGGATGGGCCACCGACCCGCCGACCAGCGGGTTCGCCGAGGCGTCGCTCTCGGTGCCGTCCGACTTCGACGTGACCTTCACCGTCCCCGAGGGTCGCGGGCTCCGAGTGCTCGCCACCGGCGTCGCCGACTCGCCGACCCACTGGCGGGCGGTGGCCGCCGGCGACTGGGCCGTGTCGGTCGGGCGGTTCACCACCGCGTCCGCCACCGCGGTGGGCGGCCAGGTCCAGGTGACCGTCGGCGTCGACGCCCAGGTGGCCGAGTCGCCCGACGGGTACCTCGCCAAGATCGTCGCCGCCCTCGACCGCTACTCGGCGCTCTACGGCGCCTACCCGTGGCCGGCGTTCACGATGGCCGTCGAGCCGGGGCTGAGAGGGGGGATCGAGTACCCGATGCACGTCATGCAGGGCCCCGGCACCGGCGGACGCACGACCGCTCACGAGGTCGGCCACATGTGGTTCTTCGGGCTGGTGCCCAACGACCAGGGCCGGGACCCGTGGCTCGACGAGGGGTTGGCCACGTGGCTCGAGGGCCGGTTCGAGGGGACGACGGCGGCGCTCCTGGCCGAGGCCATCCCGCCGGACGGCGCCGGCCGGGCCGGCCTGCCGATGACGTACTGGGAGCCCCGCCAGTCGATCTACTACCGCAGCGTCTACGTGCAGGGCGCCCAGGCCGTCGGCGCGCTCGGTCCGCCGGCCGTCGTCGACTGCGCGCTCCGCCACCTCGTCGCCCGCCAGGCGTTCTCCGTGACGACCGACGCCGCCGCCATCGCCGCCCTCTCAGAGGTCGTCCCCGACGCCGGCGCCATCCTGGCGAGGTACGGCATCCCGCCGCGCTGACCCGTTGCGGCGCCGGCGCCCGACCCGTACCGTCGCTGCCGCGCACCCGGCCCCTCCCTGCCGGTTCCGCGCGCCGGCGCCTCCGCCGATCCACTTCCCCCTCGATCCGCGTGCAGTTGCCCCGGCTTCATGGCCCGATTCGGGCCGTCAACGCCGGGCAACTGCACACCGACAGGAGGAGAGGGAACGGTGCGAAGGTTCTTCACGACCCGGGAGGCGCTCGCCTGGGGCGTCAGCGAGGACGTGCTCGCCGCCGGTGATCGCCACGGCCACTGGCGGCGGGTGATCCGCGGTGCCTACGGCGAGGGGCCGGAAGAGCCGTCGGCGCTCGACCGGGCCGTCGCCAAGGTGCTCGTCACGGGAGGTGTCGCCAGCGGCGACCTCGCCGGCGTGCTGCTGGGCCTCGACGGCGTCGCGCTGACACGGGGAGAGGTGACGGTGCCTGCTTCGTCGAGCGGGCGGCGGGCCGGCGTGCGGCGCTACGACCTCGATCCGGCGCGGATCATCGCCGTCGAGGGCATCCGGTGCACCGACGCGATCCAGACGCTCGTCGACCTGGCCGCGACGCTCGACGACGACACGTGGGAGCAGGCGCTGGAGTCGGCGCTGCGCCGGCGGATGACGACGGTCGACGACGTCGAGCGGGCCGGCGGCGTCCGGCGGGCCCGCCTCCGGATCGATCGCGTGCTCGCCCGTCGGGGGCGCGACGCGGCGGCCACCGAGAGCCTGCTCGAGACGCGGGCGGTCCAGCTGGCACGGACCGTCGACGGGCTCGGGCCGCCGGTCCGGCAGTACGTGGTGCGCGACGAGGACGGGCGGTTCGTGGCCCGCGTCGACCTGGCCTGGCCCGAGCTGGGCCTGTTCCTCGAGCTCGACGGGCAGCAGCACAAGGGGCAGCCGCTGTACGACGCTCGGCGCGAGACCGCCATCGTCGCGGCGACAGGATGGCTGTGCGGGCGCTTCACCTGGGACGAGATCGTGCGCCATCCCACGGCGACGGCCCGCCGGCTGGCGGCACTCGTCGAGCGGGCGCGCCGGCGGCCTCTGGCGGCGTGATGGGAGTTTGCGACGTTCGGCCCTGCCGCCTCCGCCGCCGCGCCCGCCACGCTCTGTCGCGAAGCTCAGCGGGAGGTTGTCATGGCGCAGGTGCTCACACGGGAACCGGCGGCGGTAGCGCCGGTCGCCGCGGCGGCGCGAGCAGTCGAGGCGGTGAAGGTCTACGGGAAGGGTGACGTGGAGGTGCGCGCCCTCGACGGCGTGACCGAGGCGTTCGAACCGGCGAGGTTCAGCGCCATCATGGGCCCCTCGGGTTCGGGCAAGTCGACGCTGCTGCACTGCCTGGCCGGCCTCGACACCTTGACCAGCGGCACCGTCTACATCCGCGACGTCGACCTCGGGTCGCTCTCCGACAAGGAGCTCACCACGCTCCGCCGCGACCGGGTCGGCTTCATCTTCCAGACGTTCAACCTGATCCCGACGCTCACCGCGGCCGAGAACATCGTCCTTCCCCTCGCGCTCGCCGGACGCGATCCGGACCCCGGGTGGTACGACACGGTGGTCGACACCGTCGGCCTCCGAGACCGCCTCGCCCACCGGCCGAGCGAGCTGTCGGGCGGCCAGCAGCAGCGCGTCGCCGCGGCCCGGGCGCTCGTGAGCAAGCCCGACATCATCTTCGCCGACGAGCCCACCGGGAACCTCGACTCCAAGGCCAGCGCCGAGCTGCTCGAGTTCATGCGCAAGGCCGTCGACGACCTCCACCAGACGATCGTGATGGTCACCCATGACCCGGTGGCGGCATGCCACAGCGACCGCATCGTCTTCCTCACCGACGGCGCCATCGTCGACGAGATGCGGAGCCCCACGGTCGACGGCGTGATCGACCACATGAAGCACCTGGGGGTCTGACCATGTGGAAGGTCACGTGGAAGGGCATGGTCGCCCACACCGGGCGGCTGCTCGCGACCGCGATCGCCATCCTCATCGGCGTGGCGTTCGTGGCCGGCGCGTTCGTGCTGACCGACACCGTCGACGCCGCGTTCTCGCGGGCGGTCGACGCCGGCGCGGCCAAGATCGACGTGCAGGTCCGCACCATGACGAAGTTCTCGGGGTCGGCCGACTTCTACAGCCAGCGCGAGCCGATCCCCCAGGAGCTCGAGGCGCAGGTCGCCCGGGTCGACGGCGTCGCCAAGGCCGAGGGCTACGTGCTCGGCTACGCGCAGCTCGTCGGCAAGGACGGCAAGGCGATCACCCCGTCGGGGCCGCCGACCCTCGGCCTGTCGGCCACGTCGGTCGACAAGTACGTCGCCGGGCGGGCTCCGAAGGACATCGGCGAGATGGCCATCGACGAGGTCACCGCCAAGCGCAACGGGTTCGCCGTCGGTGACCAGGTGAAGGTGCTGTTCCAGGGGCCGTCGCAGACGTTCACGGTGAGCGGGCTGACCGACGCGGCCAACAACCTCGGCGCCACCGTCTCGACGTTCGACCTGAAGACGGCACAGCTCGCCCTCAACCGCCGGAACGTCTTCGACGAGATCAACGTCAACGCCCGGCAGGGCGTGTCGGCGTCGGAGCTGGCGTCGCGCATCACGCGCGTCGTGCCGAAGGACGTCGAGGTGATCACCTCGGCCGCGGCGGCCGACCAGGCGTCGCAGAGCTGGAAGCCGTTCCTGTCGGTGCTCAACACCCTGCTCCTGGTGTTCGCCGGCGTGGCGCTGCTCGTCGGCGTCATCATCATCTCCAACACCTTCTCGATCCTCGTGGCGCAGCGCACCCGGGAGCTGGGTCTCCTGCGCGCCCTGGGGGCGAGCCGCGCCCAGATCCGGTCGTCGGTCCTCGGCGAGGCGGTCGTCGTCGCACTGGTGTCGTCGGCGGTCGGCCTCGCGGTCGGTGTCGGCGTCGCCATCGGGCTGCTCGCCTTCATGAAGGCGCTGGGGATCGACATCCCGACGACGACGCCCGTCTTCCTCCCGCGCACCGCGATCGCCGGCATGGTCGCCGGCGTGGGCGCCACCGCGTTCTCCGCGGTGCTGCCGGTGCGTCGGGCCACGAGGATCAGCCCCATGGCGGCGCTGGCCGAGGGCATCGTCGACCGGGTGGGCTCGGTCAAGCTGCGCACCGGCATCGCGGTCGTCGCGGTGGTGCTCGGTTCGGCCCTCCTCGCCATTGGCGCCTTCGGCGACGTGCCCTACGCGCTCGTCTACGTGCTCGTGGGCTCGGTGCTCGCGATCGTCGGCGTCGTCGTCCTGACGCCGCTGTTCGCCCGGCCGGTCGCGCTCGTGATCGGCGCCCCGTTCGCCAAGTGGTTCGGCGAGCCCGCCACGCTGGGCCGCCAGAACGCCATGCGCAACCCGCGCCGGATGGCGGCGAGCGCCACGGCCCTCATGATCGGGCTGGCGCTGGTCGGGTTCTTCACGATCCTGTCGGAGTCGTTCAAGGCGTCGGCTCGATCCACGATCGACGACAAGATGCGCGCCGACCTCGTCCTCATGCCGAAGAGCGCCATGGGCGGCGGGTTCAGCCCGGAGCTGGCGAACCGCCTCGAGGTCACCCCCGAGGTGGGCAAGGTGCTCGAGCTGCGCACCGGCCAGGTCGGCCTGGCCGGCCGCGCCCAGTCGATCGGCGCGTCCGACACCCGCGACATCATGAGCTTCATCGAGGTCGACAAGGAGACGGAGGCGTCGATCAAGGCGCTCACCGACCAGGGCGTGCTCGTCGGCAAGGACCTCGCCCTCCAGCAGGGCTGGAAGGTCGGCGACTCGGTCACCCTCACGTTCGCCCGGACCGGGGAGAAGTCGCTCCCGATCCAGGGGCTCACCGGCCAGATCGGCCAGGGGCAGATCCCCTTCCTCATCACGCTGGTGAACTACGAGGCCAACTTCTCGCAGTCGCTCGACAACTCCGTCTACCTCGCCAAGGCCGATGGCGTCACGGCCACCCAGCTGCGGAAGGCGGTCGACGAGGTCGCCGGCACCTACCCGAGCGTCGCGGTGCGGAACCCGAAGGAGCTGCAGCAGGAGATCGACAAGCAGATCAACCAGATGCTCGCCATGTTCTCGGCGCTCCTGATCCTGTCGATCATCATCGCCCTGGTGGGGATCCTCAACACGCTCAACCTGTCGATCGTCGAACGCACCCGCGAGCTCGGGCTGCTTCGTGCCGTCGGGATGAAGCGGGGCCAGGTGGCGGCGATGATCGAGTGGGAGTCGGTGATCACCGCCGTGCTCGGCGCCGTGCTCGGCACCGCGCTCGCGATCGTGTTCGGGATCGTGGTCACGGCCGCCATCGCCGACCAGGGGATGACCCAGCTGTCGATCCCGTACCCGATGATCGCGATCTACGTCGTCGTCGGTGCGGTCGTCGGCGTGGTGGCCGCGGTGATCCCGGCATGGCGGGCGGCGCGCCAACCGATCCTCGAAGCGGTCTCGCACGAGTAGCGAGGTCGGGTCAGGGTCAGGTCAGTCAGCCGGCGTCGCAGGCGTCGCTGAGCGCGGTCTGGGCGACGAGGAACTGCGCCGTCCCCGGCGGACCGGCGTCCTTCAGCTCGGCGGCCGCGCTCGCGACCTTCGGCGGCGCCTTGGCCGCCGCCTTCACCAGCGTGTCGATGCGCGACGACACCTCGTCGCGAGACGCCGTGCCGTTGACGATGTCGGTCTTCAGGTGGCCGAACTGCGCGCACACGCCGTGGCCGACGTCGCTCGCCGCCGGCGGCCGGCGGATCGCGGTCACCAGCCCCATCGCGAGCAGGATCGTGGCGAGGGCGCCGGCGACGAGGTACATGCGGCGGTTGTGGCGCTTCTCGGCCTTGCGGCGCTGGTCCTCGAGCCGCTTCAGCGTCCGCTTCCGCCGGTCGACCACGGCCGCCCGGTGCGCCGCCGGCGCGGGCGCCTGCCACCACGAGCGGGTGAAGTGGCCGCACAGCTGGCAGCGCCACGAATCCTGCTTCTCCGGCGTGAGGGAGAGCTGGTCGCAGCTCTGGCAGATGCCCCACCGCCACGCCCGCTCGCACGAGCGGCACCGGAAGCCGGTGGCCTCGCTCGGCACGCCGAACCACGCGCTGCACGCCGGGCACTGCGCCCCGCCGAGCGTCATCGGTGTCGCCGCCGGCGCGTAGTCGAGCTGGTCGACCTCGTCCTCGAGGATCGAGCGGGTGACTTCGTCGAGGTCCGAGGTGAACCGGGCGCGCATCGGCGGTGGCGCCGGCGCCGGGAGGTCGGGGAGCGGCGTCGTCGACTCCCGCAGCAGGCCCCGCGCCGCCAGGCGGGCGCGGATCTGCTCGATCGTCTCGTGGCCCTCGGTGTCGGGCCCGAGGTCGCCGACCGGCCCGTCCCCGGGGTCGATCACGGGATCGCCGAGGGGCGCCGGCGCCATGAACGTGTCGGGCACGTCCGGCATGGTGAGGTCCGCCATCGCCAGGTCGGCGGTCGTCAGCACGCCCTCCGCCGGCGCCGGCGGCCCGTACAGCGGGCCGGTCAGGTCGGCCTCGGCCCGAAGGTGCGCGTCCTCCACGCTTCTTCTTCGACCTCCGCGAGTCAGAGGTTTACCGACGCCGCGGAAACCTCGCGGTACCGGCTCACGCTCCACGCCGTGTCGTAGTACGACTTGAGTGCTTCGTCGTAGCCGATGTTGAGGTTGGGCGAGCCGTTCACCTTGAGCTGGCTGGCGACGAACGCCCCGGTCCACCACCGGCCGCCGTTGACGGTGATGCTCCGCGTCGGCGCGTAGATGATGCCGCTGAACGAGAGCGTGCTCGACATGTCTCCGCTGCCGATGTCGATCGTTCCGTCGCCCTTGACGAACAGCTGGAAGTCCGATGCCTTCCCGGGGACGTTCAGCGAGGGGTTGGCCACGTTGATGATGGCGTTGGAGATGTCGACCGTCTGGTTCATCACGTAGATCTTCGCCGGCGGGTTCACGACCTGGACGAGGCCGTAGAAGTGCACGGGGTTGGAGCTGCACACGATCGGCGTGCCGTTCTGGCCGTCGATCACGGTCACGGGCAGGTCGGCGGTGACGCTGCCCCAGGCGATCCAGTTGGTCATGTTGAAGCTGGTGTCGCCGAAGTTCCCGTCGCCGCACGACTGCGTCGGCCCGCTCGGCACCGTGACCGGATCGAGCTCCACCACGTGGGGCATGCCCGATGGCGTCGGGCAGTCGGTCTGGGTCTTCACGTAGTAGGTCGCGAAGCCCGAGCCTCCGCCGCGGCACACCACGCTGCTGTTGGATCCGACGTTGGGCGGCGCCCCCGACACCGGTCCGACCGAGTTGTAGGTGTAGAAGTTGATCGTCGGCCCGCCGGCCGTGCCGTCGAGGTAGAGGTTCTGGTCGGAGAAGAACAGGAACGGGTACTCGGCGCTGCGGGTCACGAGGGCCTGGATGGCGTGCTGCGACGACCCGACCACGCCCTTCGAGTAGACGCGATACGTCGCGAGGTTCACCTTCTCGAGCCGGGCGGTGTACCAGCCTTGCCCCGACGACGTCTGGGGGATCGTGGTCGTCCCGTTCGGCATCGTCTGGGTGATGGTGTAGACGGCCTGTGAGAGCCCGGCATCGGCGAGCGCCAGGGCGGCGTCGTAGTCCTGGCCGTGGCGCACGTACTTGAGCGTCGAGAGGGTGCGGGTGAGCGACGCCAGCGAGAGGGTGGCGAGGATCATCATCACCATGACGGCGACGAGCAGCGTGCTGCCCTCGTCGTCGCGGCGACCGGGCGCGAGGCGGAGGCGGCGGGTCACGTGCACCATGGGTGCTCCGGGTACTGCGGCACGCGGTTGCGCAGCTGGATGTCGGACTCGACGGCGATGGGCGCCGGCCCGCTCGTCGGCGCGGCCTCGAGCCGGACGTGGACCTTCACCGCGCACAGCGACACGGTGTTGGGCGTCTCGACGAGCGGGTCGAGCGTGTAGGCGGTGCCGATCGAGCGGTAGTAGGTGAAGATCGGCTGGGTCGCCACGACACCGGCGACGCGGTAGCTCGTGCCGGTGACGTTGCCGCTGCCGTCGAGCTCCTCGCGGACGAGCGTCGCCGTCGCGGTGTCGAGCCGCCACTGCACGTTGCGGGTGGTGTCGCTGCCGACGTCCTTGATCGTGACGCGGATCTGGGTCTTGTAGGCGGTGATGTCAGGTAGCGAGAGGAGCGGGTCGGCGGACCGCACGTCCCTGCCGATCTCGATGAGCGCGTCGCGCAGGGCGATCTGGTCGTCGGAGAGGCGCTGCATCCGCTTCTCGACGTTGGTCTGGGAGAACAGGACCCCGAGGATCGACACCGAGATGATGGCGGCGAGCATCATCGTGATCGACAGCTCGACGAGGGTGAACCCGGCCTCGTCGCCCGCCGCCGGGCGCGTCACGCGCACACCTTGGCGTTGTGCTCGCACACGGTGAGCACCGCGGTGCCGCGCTTGGCCCCGAGGTTGTCGTAGACGTCGATCGGGTGCTGGCCGACGTCCCAGGCGGCGGTGGTGGCGCCGGCGAGCGTGGCCGACCACACCCCGCTACCCGACAGCACCAACGCGACCACCCGGTTGTCGCCGGTGGTCGGTGAGTACCGGATCGTGAACCCCACGCACGTGCCGGTGGTGTTGAGCGTGACGACGGGCCGCGCGCTCAGCCCGGCCGACGAGCTCCCCGACGCCCGCGTGACCGCCGACGGGGTGACGGCGACGGCGCCGGGGGCGCACTGCACCTGCGTCGACGTGAGGGTCGTGGCCGACGCGACGGGTGACCACGCCGACAAGGCGGTGCACACCGCGATCGAGGCCACCCGGAACTGGTAGCCGGTGCCGGCGGAGAGCCCCGACACCCGCATGGTGGTGACCTGGGCCGCCACGTTGTTGGCGATGGTGCTCCACGTGGTGCCCGAGTCGGCGGACCACTGGACGATCCACCCGGCGATGGCCGGGTTCGACACGAGCGGAGGCGTCCACACCACGTCGACGCCGGTCATGCCGCTCACGTCGACCGGCACCGTCGCCACCAGCGCGGTCGGCGCCGCCGGGGTGCCGCACCCCGCGGCCTGCACGGTCGTCGTGGTGGATGGGCTCTTGTCGCCCGGGTACATCTTCGTGGTCTGGCTGACGTCGTGCGTGCCGTCGTGGTCGGTCCAGATCACGTCGACGACCGACTGCTTGTAGGCCTGGGGGTTGCCCGCCACCGCCACCCACACGATGCCGAGCGCCACCTTGTAGGTGGTGCCCTTGACCGTCGCCATCGACGTCGTCGTGGTGCTCGCCGGCGCGATCTGGTCGTAGGGGATGGCGCGGGTGGCCTCGATCGCCTGGGTGGCCAGGTTGATGGCGTTGGTGCGGCGACCCGTGCGGACGGAGACGCCCATCGACGAGCTCATCACCGTCGTGACCGACACGATGCCCACGGCCAGCACGGTCATGGCGACGACCAGCTCGATGAGCGTGAAGCCCGATTCGTCCCGTCGGCTCTGGGGCGCGCAGGGTGACGCAGACGTCGCCCGCCGCCGGCCGACCCGTGAGAAGACACTCATCGTCACTGAGCGTGTCGGCGCGTCGGTCGCGAAAGCCGCGGACTAATCGCGAATTGATCAGGCCCGGCTAGTCAGTGTCACCGTCCGTGAGGGTGGCACCGCACGGCGACCCGGGCGGCGGCCGGCGGAAACCGGGGATCGCGCGGCCCGCCGGCGGCCGCCAGCTCGCGAACGGCCCGAGCGAGGCCGGTCGCCGGGGCGGTGCGGAGATCGTCGGACATCCCGTCGATGGCGGTGCGGACG
>DATAKR010000015.1:0-26501 GCA_036261495.1 Acidimicrobiales bacterium
GAGCGCGACGAGGAGCAGCGCGGCGACCGCCGCAGCACTCCGCCGCTCGGGGCGGAGGGTGGCGCTCAGGAGGCGCGCCGCGGGGCCCCGGTTGCGCGGCATGGCCCGACGACCCTATGGACCGCGCGGCCCGAGCGTCGAGCGGTTTTCGGCCGGCGCTACTTGGCGGTGCCGAGGTGGCGCACGAAGAACTCCTCGGCGGCGTCACGCTCGAACAGCGGCGTCTGCACGTGGCCGCCCGGGTTGACGTGCATGGTCTTGTCCGGCGATCCGATGGCGTCGAACAGGTCCATCCCCGACTGGCGCGACATGAGCTCGTCGTCCCACTGGAACAGGAACAGCACCGGGATGGTGAGGCTGCGGGCCGCCTGCTCGAAGCGGTCGCCGCCCGGCCGGTTGTTGAGGCCGGCGAGACCGAGCACCGCCGCGCCGATGCGGGGCTCGGCCGCGACGAACGGGAGCCCGATCGCGGTTCCCATCGACACGCCCCAGTAGCCGAACCGGCCGTCGGCGATCTCGCCGGCACCGCCCGCGGACGACACGAGGTCGTCGACGAGCGCCTTCCACTCCTGCACGCCCTTGGTGGTGCGCTCGACCCACGCCTTCGCCTGGTCGGGCGACATGTCGAGGGGGCTGCGCCCCTCGCGCCCGCCGCTCGCGATGCGCTGCTCGAGGTTGCGACGCTGGGTCTCCGCCGCCTCGGGATCGGTGATCCGCTCGCCGTGCCCGGGCGCGTCGATGGCGACGGCGGCGTAGCCGAGATGGCGGACGAACCTGCGGGCCAGCCCGAGAACGTTCGGCACCCTCTTGTGCTGCGTCCCGCCGTGCCCGATGAGGATCACCGGCCGAGGCGTGTCGGCGTCGGCCGGCGTCCAGACGATCCCCGGTACGCGCTCACCGTCGACGTCGAGGTCGAACCCCCGCTCGGTGACGCCCTTCTCCGTCGTCTCGCTCGTGATCCGCATGGCTCCCCCCACGTCGCGTACCGGACCGTTCGTTAGAGACTCTAACTTCCCGGCCCGGTCAGCGCCGCGGGTGGTCGATGACGAGGTCGTCGCCGGCCGGCGCCGCCTGGCGCTGGTAGCGCGCGATCTCGGCGCGGCCCACGACCATGTGGTGCACCTCGTCGGGGCCGTCGGCGAGCCGGAGCGTCCGCTGCGAGGTGTACATGTCGGCGAGGGGCGTCCATTGCGACACGCCGGTGGCGCCGTGGATCTGGATGGCCTGGTCGATGATCTGGCAGACCCGCTCGGGCACCATCGCCTTCACCGCGCTCACCCACACCCGTGCCTCGGCGTTGCCCATGAGGTCCATCGCCTTGGCCGCCTTGAGCACCATCAACCGCATGGCCTCGATCTCGATCCGGGCGCGCGAGACGATCTCGGTGTTCTTGCCGAGCGAGATGATCGGCCGGCCGAACGCCTCGCGCGACAGCCCCCGCTCCACCATCAGCTGGAGGGCCTTCTCGGCCGCGCCGATGGAGCGCATGGTGTGGTGGATGCGGCCCGGCCCGAGGCGCAGCTGGGAGATCTCGAAGCCGCGACCCTCGCCGAGGAGGACGTTCTCCTTCGGCACCCGCACGTCGGTGAAGCGAAGGTGCATGTGGCCGTGCGGCGCGTCGTCCTTGCCGAACACGAGCATCGGGCCCACGATCTCGACACCGGGGGTGTCGATGGGAACCAGGATCTGCGACTGCTGGAGGTGCTGCGCCGCGTCCGGGTTCGTCTTGACCATGACGATCATGATCTTGCAGCGCGGATCGCCGGCCCCCGAGATGTAGTACTTCTCGCCGTTGATCACCCACTCGTCGCCGTCGAGCACCGCCGAGCACGAGATGTTGCGGGCGTCGGACGACGCCATCCCAGGCTCCGTCATGGCGAACGCCGAGCGGATCTCCCCGTTGAGAAGGGGCTCGAGCCACTGCTTCTTCTGCTCGGGCGTGCCGACCCGCTCGAGGACCTCCATGTTCCCGGTGTCGGGCGCGGAGCAGTTGAGGCACTCCGACGCCAGCGGGCTCTTGCCGAGCTCCTGGGCGATGTACGCGTAGTCGAGGTTGCTCAACCCCTGGCCGGTCTCGGCGTTGGGAAGGAAGAAGTTCCAGAGTCCGTTGGCCTTGGCCTTCGCCTTCACCCCGTCGAGCAGCTCGAGCTGGCCCGGAGCGAAGCTCCAGCGGTCGTCACGGTTCGCGCCGAGGGCGTAGTACTCGGCCGTGATCGGCTCCACCTCGGTGGCGATGAAGGTCTTGACCTGGTCGAGGAGCGGGCGGGCGCCCTCCGACATGGCCAGGTTGTAGAGCTCGCCGCCGAAGTCGTCGACGTTGAGGGGGTTGGCAGGCATGCCTCCATCCAATCGCGTATCGGCGGCGCGTGCGCCATGTGCCGCCCGGGGTGGGGGCGATGTAGAAACGGGGCCCGTGGACTTCGACATCCCCAAGGACCTCGCCGACTACCTCGTCGTGCTCGACGAGTTCATCGAGCGGGAGATCAAGCCGCTCGAGGAGCAGGACGACAACATCCGCTTCTTCGACCACCGCCGCGAGGATGCCCGCACCGATTGGGAGCGGGGCGGGCTGCCGAACCGCGACTGGGAGGCGCTGCTCCACGAGGCTCGCCGGCGGGCCGACGCGGCCGGCCACTACCGCTACCCGTTCCCGAAGGAGTACGGCGGCCAGGACGGCACCAACCTCGGCATGGCCGTCATCCGGGAGCACCTCGCTCGTAAGGGCCTCGGGCTGCACTGCGACCTCCAGAACGAGCACGCCATCGTCGGCAACAACGTCGGTCTCCTGCTCATGCTCGCCCACGGCACCGAGGCGCAGAAGGCCGAGTGGGTCGACGATCTGGCCGAGGGCCGGCGCGGCTTCGCCTTCGGCATCACCGAGCCCGACCACGGCAGTGACGCCACGTTCATGGAGACGACCGCCGTCCGCGACGGCGAGGAGTGGGTCATCAACGGCGAGAAGACGTGGAACACCGGGATCCACACCGCGTCCCACGACCTCATCTTCGCCCGCACGAGCGGCGCGGCCGGCGACGGCGACGGGATCACCGCGTTCCTCGTGCCGACCGACACGCCCGGGTTCGAGGTCCTCGAATACCTGTGGACCTTCAACATGCCGACCGACCATGCCCACATCCGGCTCACCGACGTGCGCGTGCCGCACTCGTCGATCTTCGGGGGCGAGGGACGCGGGCTCGGCGTGGTGCAGCTCTTCTTCAACGAGAACCGCATCCGCCAGGCGGCGTCGAGCCTGGGCGCCGCCGAGTACTGCCTCGACATGGCGATCGAGTACGCCAGGACCCGCGCCCCGTTCGGCAAGCCGCTCGCGCAGAACCAGGGGATCCAGTTCCCGATCGTCGAGCTCGTGACGCAGTGCGAGATGCTGCGCGCCCTGATCCACAAGACGGCGTGGCAGATGGACACCCTCGGCGCCTTCTCGGTGTCGAAGGAGGTGTCGATGTGCAACTACTGGGCCAACCGGCTCTGCTGCGAGGCAGCCGACCGTGCCATGCAGGTGTACGGCGGCCTCGGCTACTCGCGCCACATGCCCTTCGAGCACATCTACCGTCATCACCGGCGCTACCGCATCACCGAGGGTGCCGAAGAGATCCAGATGCGGCGCGTCGCCGGCTACCTGTTCGGCTTCATGCACCAACGAGCCCCCAAGGGAGTGGTTGCCGATGACTGACGCGGCGGCGTTCACGTCGAGCCCGTTCGTGGGCGAGATCGAGCGGATCACCGAGTCCGACGACGAGATCCGCGCCTACCTCGAGGATGCGGAGATCCCTCCCCTCTTGCCGTCCCTCGCCTACATCACCGGCGACATGACCCTGCTCCGCGACCACCTCCGCCCGAACCCGATGCTGTTCGGCGCCATGCCCCAGGGCGGCCTCACCGACGACCAGCAGGCCGAGGCCCGTGCCATCGCGCTCGACGTCCTCGTCCGCTTCCGCGACGGCGGGTGCGAGCCGGCACCGGTCCCGTCGGAGGACGACGTCCAGCGGATCATGGAGTTCGCCGTCGGCGGCGCCGACATGGGTCCGTACCTGCCGGTCCTCGAGGAGGAGCTCGGCCACAGGGGCGAGGACCGCCGCGCGCCGCGGTTTCGCAAGGCGGAGGTCGCTCCCGACCGCGACTTCGAGGTCGTCGTGATCGGTGCCGGCATGTCGGGCATCCTCGCCGGGCACCGCCTGCAGCAGGCCGGCATCCCGTTCACCATCCTCGAGAAGAACGACGACGTGGGCGGCACGTGGCTCGAGAACTCCTATCCCGGGTGCCGCGTCGACAACCCCAACCACAACTACAGCTACTCGTTCGCGCAGCGCCACGACTGGCCGTACCACTTCTCCACCCAGCCGGTGCTGCGGAAGTACTTCTCCGACTGCGCCGACGTGTTCGGGGTGCGCGACCACGTGCAGTTCAGCACCGAGGTGCTCTCGGCCGAGTGGTCCGAGGACGCCGCCATCTGGACCGTGCGGGCCCGCGATCGTGACGGTGTCGAGCGGACGTTCGAGGCCAACGCGGTGATCAGCGCGGTCGGGCAGCTGAACCGGCCGAACCTGCCGAACATCGAGGGCCGCGACACGTTCGAAGGCCCGTCATGGCACTCGGCGCGCTGGAACCACGACGTCGACCTCGCCGGCAAGCGGGTCGCCGTGATCGGCACCGGCGCCAGCGCGATGCAGTTCATCCCCGAGATCGCGCCGGTCGTCGGCGAGCTCCTCGTCTTCCAGCGGACGCCGGCCTGGACGGCGCCGACGCCCGAGTACCACGCCGAAGTGGCGCCGGGCCTTCGGTGGCTCTACGGCCACGTCCCCTCCTACGCGGAGTGGAACCGCTTCTGCATCTTCTGGCGGATGGGCGACGGCGCCATCGAGGGCGTGCGCGTCGATCCGTCGTGGGACGGGAAGGGCGAGTCGGTCAGCGTGATGAACGACTTCATGCGCGGGATGCTCGTCGAGTACCTGAAGACGCAGTACCCCGACCGCCCCGACCTGCTCGAGGCCGCCACTCCTCACTACCCGCCGGGAGCGAAGCGGATCATCCGCGACAACGGCATCTGGGCGAGCGCGCTGCGGCGCGACAACGTGCGGCTCATCACCACGGGCATCCGCGAGATCACGCCGCGGGGGATCGTCACCGCCGACGGCGAGGAGCATGCCGTCGACGTCATCGTCTACGGGACGGGCTTCCAGGCGTCGAAGTTCCTGACGCCCATGGAGGTCGTCGGTCGCGGCGGCGTGGAGCTCCACGACCACTGGCAGGGCGACGCCCGCGCCTACCTCGGCGTCACCGTGCCGGGCTTCCCGAACCTGTTCTGCCTCTACGGGCCGAACACCAACATCGTGATCAACGGGTCGATCATCTACTTCTCCGAGTGTGGCGTCCGCTACGTGATGGGCCTGCTCGAGCTGATCCTCCGCGAGGGCTACCGCGCCGTCGACGTCCGCAAGGACGTGCACGACGAGTTCAACGAGAGGGTCGACGCCGAGAACCGGGCGATGGCGTGGGGCGCCTCCGACGTCAACAGCTGGTACAAGAACGAGCACGGCCACGTCGCCCAGAACTGGCCGTTCACGCTCCTCGAGTACTGGCAGCGCACGGCGGCGCCGAACGCCGACGACTACGAGCTGCTGGCGTAGCGACCAGCCGCGGCTTTCTGCGGATCCGCGTCGTCATGACGACGGGGATCCGCAGAAAGCTGGAGCACGCCGGCGCTCGTGCTCCAGCAACCAGAGCTTGCGGTCGGTGCCCCAGCCGTAGCCGGTGAGCGAGCCGTCGGCGCCGATCACGCGGTGGCACGGGACGATCACCGACACGGGGTTGCGCCCGTTGGCGAGCCCGACAGCGCGCACCGCCCGGGGCCGGCCGATGCGGCGGGCGAGCTCGCCGTAGCTGATCGTCTCGCCGAACGGGATGTCGCGCAGCGCGCGCCACACCGACGCCTGGAACTCGGTGCCCTCGAACCGGACCGGCACGTCGAACGCCTCGCGATCGCCGGCGAAGTACTCGCGGAGCTCGCGCGCGGCGACGTCGAGCACGGCGTCGTCGCCCTCGCCCGCCTTCAGCCACGCCGGCTCGACCGGACGGGCCTTCTCGTGGTCGGCGACGTAGAGGCCGACGAGCGCGCGCCCGTCGCTCACGAGGAGCAGCGTGCCGAGGGGCGAGTCGACCAGGCGGTACCGCAGCGTGTCTGCCATGGGAGCCATTCTGACGGGTCGACGTCCCGCCGCCCGGTCGCATCCGGACACGTTCGCCACCGTGTCCGGATCCGTCCGGCCGGCGCGGGCGCAGGGGGCTATACCTGCCGCATGCCGCAGTTCTCCGCCGTCGTCACGACCGGCATCTACTGCCGCCCCGGGTGCCCGGCGCGGCCGAACCCCTCGAACGTGCGCCGGTTCGACCTGGCCGCCGCGGCGGAGGCGTCGGGCTACCGCGCCTGCCTGCGGTGCCGGCCCTACCGGTCGCCGCAGGTCGTCGGTTGGTCGGGGCCGGAGCTCGTGTGCCGTGCCGTGCAGATGGTGGTCGACGGCGCCCTCGACGATGCCACCGAGGACGCCCTCGCCGCCCGCCTGGGCACGTCCGGCCGCCACCTGCGCCGGCTGTTCACGACCCACGTCGGGGTCACGCCCGACCAGCTCGCCCGGTCGCGCCGTGCCCACTTCGCCCGCCGGCTGCTCGACGACACCGACCTGTCGGTCACCGAGGTCGCCTACGCGTCCGGCTTCGGGAGCGTCCGCCAGATGAACCGCACGCTGCTCGACGTCTTCCGGGCGGCTCCGACCGAGCTCCGCGCCCGCCGGCGCGCCAGCGATCGGCTCGTCGCCGACGGCGGCCTGGGCCTCCGGCTGCCCTTCACCGGCCCGCTCGACGCCACCGCGATGCTCGACTACTTCGCGGCACGCGCCATCCCCGGCGTCGAGAGCGTGCGCGACGGCACCTACCGGCGGACGATCGTCGTCGACGGCGACCCCGGAGTGCTCGAGCTGCGGCCCGGCGGCGACGACCACCTCCTCCTCGTCGCCCACCTCCCGCACTGGGAGGGCCTGATCCACATCGTCGAGCGGTCGCGTCGCATCTTCGGCCTCGACTTCCCGGCCGACGAGGCGGCCGCGCACCTCACCGCCGATTGCGTGATCGGACCGCTCATCGCCGCCCGCCCGGGCCTTCGCCTGCCGGGCACGTGGGACCCCTTCGAGACCGGGGTCCGCGCCATCCTCGGCCAGCAGGTCAGCGTCGCCGGGGCGTCGACCATCGCCGGCCGCCTCGTCGAGCGACTCGGCACACCCGTGCCGGGCTTGACGGCCCTGGGGCTCACGCGCACGTTCCCGACACCGGCGGAGGTCGCGAGCGCCGACCTCTCCGGCATCGGGTTGCCCCAGGCGCGCGCCCATGCCGTCCGCGCTTTCGCCGCGGCCGTCGCGTCGGGTGACATCCCCCTCGATCGCAGCGCCTCACTCGACGACCTCGTGACGTCGATCATCGCGGTGCCGGGGCTTGGTCCGTGGACCGCAAACTACCTGGCGCTGCGCCTCGGCGAGCGCGACGCGTTCCCGGCCACCGACCTCGGTCTCCGCAACGCGTACCGGGCCGCGACCGGCGCCGACAAAGTGCCGGCGTCGCTCGACGCCGCCTCCGAGCCGTGGCGCCCGTGGCGCGCCGCAGCGGCCGTGCACCTCTGGGCTTCGCTACCGTCGCCGGTGTGACGAGAGGGCGGGGCGCGCCGGCCAAGCGGACACGCCTCGAGTACGACGAGCGCCGGGCACTGATCCTCGCCGCTGCCGCGCGGCTGTTCTGGCGCCGTCCGTACGAGGACGTCTCGATGAGCGACATCGCGGCCGCCTCGGGGGTCGTGCGCAGCCTCGTCAACCACTACTTCGGCTCGAAGCGGGAGCTGTACCTCGAGGTGATCCGCGAGGCCGTTCGGGTACCGCCCATGCCGCTGCCGGCCGACTTCGAGGCGATCGAGTCGACCCAGGCGTGGGAGACGAGCGTCGACGCATGGATGGACCTCATGGAGTCGAACCGCGACCTCTGGCTCACGGTCACCGGCGCCGGTGGCACGGGCCGCGATGCCGAGATCGAGGCCATCCTCGACGAGGGGCGGGAGCTGGTGGCCGAGCGCGCCCTCGAGGTGCTCGGGATCGACGACGCGCGCCGGCCGCCGCAGCTCCGCGCGCTCGTGCGCGGCTACGGCGGCTTCGCGGAGGACATCACGCGCGAGTGGCTCGACCGCGGCCGGCTCACCCGCACCGAGGCACGCGCCGCGCTGCTCGCGACGCTGCCGCTCCTCCTCGAAGAGGTGCTGCCGGCGCTATTGGCCAAACGCCAATAGCGCGTGGCAGGCTGGGCGCGTGCCTGACGCCTTCCCGAAGGGTTCGGTCATCCGCCGGGTCAACAGCGAGCCGGCGATCATGCTCGGCGCCGGCCGCGCCCTGCTCCTGCAGCTCGCCCACCCCGCGGTGGCCCAGGGCGTCCGGGATCACAGCGAGTTCGAGCGCAACCCGTTCAAGCGCCTCCAGGGGACGCTCGAGGCCACCTACGCCGCGGTGTTCGGAAGCGACGATCTCGCCGCCGGCGTGGGCCGGCGGATCCAGTGGATCCACGAGTTCGTCACCGGGCCGGGCTACCGCGCCAACGATCCCGAGAACCTCCTCTGGGTGCACGCGACGCTCGTCGACACCGCGCTCGAGTGCTACACCCGGTTCGTCGGGCCGCTCTCCGGCGCCGACGAGGCGACGTACTACGAGGAGATGACCCGCGTCGCCGGCCGGTTCGGGTTGGCGCGTGCCGAGCAGCCAGCCGACATCGACGAGTTCCGCCGCTACGTCGCCGCGACCATCGCTCGGATCGACGTGACCGACGCCGGCCGCGACCTGGCGTCGTTCATCCTCCGACCCACGCTGCCGCTGGCGTTGCACGTGCCCTTCGCACCGGTGCTCGCGCTCGAGCGGCTCCTCACCCTCGGGCTCACACCGCCGGCGATCCGTCGCCAGCTCGACGTGTCGTGGGAGGGATCGCAGGAGCGCCGGTTCGTCCGGGCGCAACAGGTGTTGCGCGCCGTGTTCGCTGCCACGCCGAGACCGGTGCGAATCGCGCCCACCGTCGCCCAGGGCCCGTTCCTCCTCTCCCTCGCCGGCCGCCACGTGCGATCGTTCGAGGAGCGCCAGCGGCTCGTGGCCGGGTGAGCGACCGCACGACGATGAGCACGACGAGGGAGGCTGAGGGTCCCATGGAGGAGCAGCGCGAGGAGCCCGTCGTCATCGTCGGCGCCGGCGTGGGCGGCCTGGCCGCGGCGCTCGCGTTCGCGCGCGCCGGCTACGGCGTCACCGTGCTCGAGCGCGATCCGCTGCCGGCCACGGCCACGGCCGAGGAGGCCTTCGTCTCGGAGCGCCGCGGCGCGCCGCAGGTGCACCAGACCCACGGCTTCCTCGCCCGCCTGCCGGTGGTGCTCCGCGAGCGGTTCCCCGACGTCCTCGACGCGTTGCTCGCGGCGGGCTGCACGACGATGCCCACCACGGCCAACCTCGGCGACCCGCGCCCGGGTGACGAAGACCTGCGCGTCCTCATCGTGCGCCGCACCACGTTCGAGTGGGTCCTGCGGAAGGCGGTGCTGGCCGAACCCGGCGTCGAGGTGCGCACCGGCGTCGGCGTCGCCGGGCTGGAGGCGGTGGCCGACGTCGATGCGGCCATCCCCCGCGTGACCGGCGTCCGCCTCGACGACGGCGCGGTGGTCGACGCCGGCATCGTGATCGCGGCGACCGGCCGGCGTGGCCCTGTCCCCCAGTGGGTCGCGACGGCCGGCGCCGACGTCCCCGAGACGGTGCACGAGAGCGGCCTCATGTACCTCTCGCGCTGGTATCGGCTCGCCGGCGACGTCGACCTCACCACCGATCCCAAGCTCGGCGGCGACCTCGGGTTCGTGAAGTACCTCGGCGTCCCCGGCGACGGCGGCACGCTCTCGGTCACGCTCGCGATCCGGTCGGACGACGCCGAGCTCCGTCACGCGCTGTCGGAGCCCGACGGGTTCGACCGAGCATGCCGGCTGCTGCCCGGGCCCGACCGGTTCTTCGCCGCCCCGCTCGAACCGATCGGCGGTGTCCGCCCGATGGGTGGCCTGCTCAACCGGCTGCGGCGCTTCCTCGACGACGACGGCCGGCCGCGCCTCCTCGGCTTCCACGCCCTCGGCGACGCCCACACGTGCACCAACCCCCTCTACGGGCGCGGGTGCTCGCTGGCGTTCGTGCAGGCCGTGCTGCTCGCCGACGCCGCGGTCGCCCATCCCGGCGACGATGAAGGGCGCGCCATCGCCTATGAGTCGGCGTGTGCGCGCGAGGTCGAGCCGTGGTTCGACGTGTCGGTGCAGATGGACTCGATGGGCGCCGACCCGGCCGGCCTCGGCGCCCTCGGCGCCGGCGACGGCGGCCCGGCCGACACCGGGGCGGCCGACGGCGCGAGCAGTGCCGCCGCGAAGGGACTGGCGGCCGTGTTCGCCGCCGCCGCCACCGACCCGATCATCGGCCGGGCGATCATGCGCTTCATGAACCTGCTCGCCACTCCCGCGGACCTGATGGCCGACGCCGAGTTCCTGGCGCGGGCGGCAGCGGTCATGGCCGACCCGGATAGCGTGACGATCCCGCCCCGCGACGGGCCGACGCGCCGTGAGCTCCTCGAGCAGCTCACAGCGAGCGCGGCCCCGACGAGCACCTGACCTGACGAGCCGACCCAGCCGCACACGGTTCCCGGACGACAAGGAGATCCCCGGATGCGCGAGCACACGGTCGTGAACGGCGACGTCGAGCTGCACGTCGTCGAGGAGGGCGCCGGCTATCCGGTGATCCTTGCCCACGGCTTCCCCGAGCTGTCGTACTCGTGGCGCCATCAGCTCCCCGCGCTCGCCGCCGCCGGCTACCGGGCCGTGGCGCCCGACCAGCGCGGCTACGGGCGGTCGACGCGCCCGGACGCGATCGACGACTACGACATCCTCCACCTGACCGGCGACCTCCTCGCAGTGCTCGACGACCTCGGCGAGGAGAAGGCGGTGTTCGTCGGCCACGACTGGGGGTCGATGGTCGTGTGGCAGCTCGCGCTGCTCGCACCGGAGCGCGTCGCCGGCGTGGTGGGGATGAGCGTCCCCTTCCTGCCGCGCGGTCCGATGCCCCCCGTGCAGCTCATGCGCCAGGCGTTCGCCGACTCGTTCTTCTACATCGTCTACTTCCAGGAACCGGGCGTCGCCGACGCCGACCTGGGCCGCGATCCCCGCACCACGATGCGTCGCATGCTCGCCGGCCTCTCGCCCGGCGACCGCGCCACCGCCGCCCGACCCATGGTCATGGAGAAGGACGACCGCGGCTTCGTCGAGCGGCTGCCGGAGCCCGACGGCCTCCCCGCCTGGCTCTCCCAGGAGGAGCTCGACCACTACGTCGAGGAGTTCACCAGGACGGGCTTCACCGGGGGCGTCAACTGGTACCGGAACTTCGACCGCAACTGGGACCTCACGCCACAGCTCGACGGCGCGAAGGTCGAGGTGCCCTCGCTGTTCATCGGCGGCGCCCTCGACCCGGTGCTCGCGATGACGCCACCGTCGATCTCCGAAGGATGGCTGTCGGACCATCGGGGCGACGTGATCATCGAGGGCGCCGGCCACTGGGTCCAGCAGGAGAAGCCCGACGAGGTGAACCGGTCGCTGCTCGCGTTCCTGGCCGGGCTCCCGCTCCGGCCGTAAGACGCGGGCGGGGCGGGCGGGGCGAGCGGCGCGGGGGCCGGCTGCCTATCGTTCGCCTCGGTGGCGGGGGACGAGCTTCTCGACGAGGACGCGCACGTGCAGGCGGCCGCGGTCCGTCGAGGCATCGTCGCCCCGACGGAGCTCGTCAGCGCCGCGATCGCGCGCATCGAGCGGGAGAACCCGTCGATCAACGCAGTGGTCATCCCCCTGTTCGACCGCGCCTTGGCGCGCGCCGCCGCACCTCTGCACGGCCCGTTCGCCGGCGTCCCCATGCTGCTCAAGGACGCCGGGCAGGAGATCGCCGGCGAGCACCACTGGGTGGGCACGCCCGTGCTCCACCGGGCCGGTCACCGCTCTGCAGCCACCACCGCCCTCGTCGAGCGGTTCGAGTCCCTCGGCTTCGTGATCGTCGGCAAGACGAACGTCCCCGAGCTGTCGGCGGGCGGCACCACCGAGCCCGAGGAGCTGGGCCCGACCCACAACCCGTGGCGCCACGGCTTCACGGCCGGCGGCTCGAGCGGAGGATCGGCCGCCGCGGTCGCGGCGCGGTGGGTGGCGGTCGCGCACGGGTCCGACGGCTCGGGGTCGTTGCGGTTCCCCGCGAGCGCGTGTGGCACCGTCACGCTCAAGCCGTCGCGCGGGGTCGTCCCCTCGATCCCCGCCGCCGGCCAGGAGGACCCGAGCCGGCTGTGGACCGAGCTCGCCCTGACGCGCACGACCCGCGACCTCGCCGCGGTGTTCCACGGTCTTGCCGAAGGGGCCGAGCCCGGCGTTGCGCCGACGCGGCTCCGGATCGGCGTGCTCATCGACGATGTCGCCACCGGGCTGCCGACCCACCCGGAGTGCGCGGCCGCGACGCTCGGGTTGGGCGCCCTGCTCGAGCGCCTCGGCCACCACGTCGAGGAGTCGCACCCGAAGGCCCTCGGCCACGTGTTCCGGAGCGGCGGGGCGCACGCGTTCGAGGTGGCGAGCCTCGCGGCACGGGGATCCCAGCTCCGGTGGCTCGAGGCGCGCATCGGCCGCGGGCTCCGCGACGGCGACCTCAGCGCTGAGGCGCTCGACGCGGGCCGGCGCGGCCTGGCCCTCTCCACCGACGCCGTGGGGCAGGCGCGAGCGGTGCTCGACGACGCCTTCGCGCCGATACCGGAGTGGTGGAACGCCTTCGACGTGCTCCTCACGCCCGCGATGCGCACACCACCGTGGCCTCTCGGCACGAAGCCCGAAGGTCCGCTCATCGGCGGGTTCGCCTTCGCGTTCAGCTTCACGGGCCAGCCGGCGGTCGTGGTTCCCGCGGCCGTGAGCGAAGGCGGCGTGCCGCTCGGCGTTCAGCTCGTCGGCCGGGCCGGCGACGACGACGTGCTGCTCGCGCTCGCGTCGGAGCTCGAGGACGCACTGCAGTGGCCGGTGCGCCGCCCGGCGATGACCTGAGCCGACCGCGAGCGCCCGCCCCGGCGAAATCCCCAGGTCTTCCCGGGTCTTTTCGCTTGTCGTGCGTGGTGGGATCGCGCAGAGTCGAACGTATGTTCCCCTCGCTGACCGCGGCCGTCGAGACGCTCGACGTGCCGGTCGACGAGGCGGCTCTCGCCGAGCTGACCGGGATCCGCGACCGCTTCGATGCCGCCTACGCGAGCGCGCTCGCCGCCTTCGACCGCGCCGGCCGGTGGGAGGCGGCCGGAGCGACCTCGCTCAAGGCCTGGCTCGTCGACCACGGCATGGCGCCGCCCGACGCGTACCGGCTCGCCGCCACCGCCAAGCGGATGGGCGACCTTCCCGTCACCGCCGCGGCATGGCGGGCGGGCGACCTCACCGGCGGGCAGGTGCGGGTCGTCTGCGAGCTCGTGAAGGAACGCCACGTCGAGCTGTTCCGCACGCACGAGGCGGCCATCGTGCCCACGCTCTGCGGGATGGACATCGCCGACACCAACGAGGTCATGAGCGACTGGTGGGCCAAGGCCGACGCCCTTCTCGACCCGCCCCTCCCGCCGGAGCCGGAGCGCAGCCTCAACCACTCCCTCACGATCGATGGTCGGTGGGTCACCAACGGCGCCTTCGATCCCGACGGCGGTGCCGTCATCGCGCACGCGCTCGCCGTCGCCGAGTCCGACGACCTCGACACGCCACCGCCCGCGCGACGGGGCGATGCACTCGTCGACATCTGCCGGTTCTTCCTCGACCACCACCTCGAGGACCTCGCCCCGCGCCGGCGGCCACACATCAGCCTCGTGGTCGACGCCGACCGCCTCCACGACGGCGGTGGGGCACTCACCGATTTCGACCTCGGCCTCGACGCGGCCACCGTGAGCCGCTACCTGTGCGACTGCCTGATCAGCCGCACCGTCGCCAAGAGGGTCGCCAAGAGCGCCAGCCGCGTCCTCGACCTCGGGCGTGCCACCCACATCGTGAGCCCGGCACTCCGCGATGCCCTTGCCGTCCGCGACCGTCACTGCCGCTTCCCCGGCTGCGACCGTCCGGCCGCCTGGTGCGAAGCCCATCACGTGGTCTGGTGGAGCAAGGGCGGTCGCACCGCCCTTCCCAACCTCGTGCTGCTGTGCGTCCGCCATCACCACCTGCTGCACGCAAGGCGTGGGTACGAGGCAGAGCTCCTCGTCGACGGCACGCTCCGGATCACCACGCCCACCGGCGCCGTCCGCACCACCCGACCACCCGGCGCACTGCTCTCGGGCTGAGGGCCGCCCGGCAGCAACGGCGCGGAGCGCCGGCGGGCCGGTCGATGGCGCGCGGCCACGCGTCGCTACGCGACAGGCGTGCGGTACACCGCGACCTGGCTGGCGCTGTCCGACGTGAACGGGGATCGGTCCCAGCCGCCCCACCGGGCGTCGAGCTGCAGACCGGCGAGCCGCGCCATGAGGTCGAGCTCCGACGGCCACACGTAGCGGTACGGCGCCGAGTGACGCACGGTCCGCCCCTCGACCTGCATCCAGTGGTGCGACCACGTGATCTGGCCCGCGAGGTCGTCGAAGGTCTCGACGCCCACGTGGTCGCTCTCCATCGTGAACACCCGCCCGACCTCACCGGGCGGCAGCCGGCGGATCTGGGGAACGACGACCTCGACGACGAAGCAGCCGCCCGGCACGAGGTGCGCGGCCGCGTTGGCGAACACCGCCACCTGCTCGCCTTGCGTCGTCACGTTCATGATCGTGTTGTAGACGAGGTAGACGAGGCGGAACTCGCCGGCGACGCGAGCCGTCGTCATGTCGCCGATCGTGACCGGAACGTCGTCAGCGCCTGGCTTCGCCCGGAGCTGCGCAACCATGTGCGGCGAGAGCTCGATCCCCGCGACACGCACACCACGCGCGCTCAGGGGTAGCGCGACGCGGCCGGTTCCGATCGCGAGCTCGAGGGCGCGCCCGGATCCCGCGAGCTCTGCGAGGACGTCGACGGTCGGCTCGAGCACCTCCGGGACGAACATCGCCGCCGAGGTCGCGTCGTACACGTCGGCGATCTCGGCGCCCCACATCACGGAACCCATGGTGAGGCAGCCTCGCCGAGTGGCATCGTCACGCCAAGCGACTTCGCGGCCGGCGGCGCGGCGCCGCCCGTGCGGGCTGGGCGGTGGAGGTCGTCGCCTCGGCGGCCACGCGGTCGCCCCACTCGCGCGCCCGCTCGACCTCGCCGGCGCGCAGCGGCCCCTTCACGCCGGTGACCCAGAAGCTGCACCGCCGCGCCACGATCCGGAACCCGAGCGTGCGAAGCCGCCTCGTCGCCGAACCCGACGCCGAACCCGGCAGCCGCGGCCGCGGGATCCGCGTATCGAACGCCGCGGCGGCGATCCTGGGGCCGGGCGGCACCTCCAGCGAGCCGAGCCACTCGCGGATGCCGCCGCCGGTCGAGACGAGCGGTCCGTCCGCCTGCTGCCTCGCCGACTGGCGGGTCCCGCGCCGCGACATGCCGAAGGCGTGCGTCGGTCCCCCGACGACGAGGAGGTCGACACCCGCCGGCAGCGCGGCCGGCGCGTCGCCGACCTCGACGACTTCGACCACGTCGTCGCCGAGGCGCGCCGCGAGGCCGGCGGCGATCGACCGGGCGATCGTCTCGGTGTTGCCGAACATCGACTCGAACACGACGAGTGCGGTCATCGCCGACTCCTGACCGTTGGCCGACACGAGATCGCCGGCCATGGCGATGGCCGGCCACGACGATCGTCGGCCACGACGCACTCCGGCGACAGGGCCGAAGGGCGCGCGGAACCGGGTCAGACGCCGAGGGCGGTGCCCGACCAGCGGGCCACGACCTCGCGCTCGGCATCGCGGGGCGCCGCCTCGACGCGGGGAGGGGTGTCCCACACGAGCGTCGGGCGCGTCGACACGTCGTAGGCCGGCCAGTCGACGGGCCCGGGGACTCGCGGCACACCCGTGGCCGCGAACGACGACCACGCCGCCATCATGGCGCCGGCCAGCACATCCGCCTCCTCGCCGGCACCCGTGAACCACGCGATGTCGGCGCGCCCCTGATGGCCGAACACGAAGGGCACATCGAGCACGTGGCAGGCCCGCAACCACCCGTCGAGCCCGGGCGACGGAAACGCGAACAGGTAGACGAACGTGGGCGCGTGCGCGGCCTGGGCGTCGGCGAACCGGATGGCCGGCACCCGGAAGAAGCGATCCGACTCGATCGCGAACCAGAGGTCGCTGGGCGTCGCCGGCTCTCCGCGGCGGGAGCGCTCCCGGCGGAACACGTCGATCACGTCCGCCGCGCCGTCGCCGAGTGTCCTGGCGACCCGCCGCTGCAACCCGGCGTCGTCGAGCTCGTCGCGGTGCGGGTCGGCGGCGCCGAGCAACCGCACCTCGTCGACGTTGGTGCCGACGATCGTCGGGATGCCGGCCGCCGATCCGGCGTCGATCGCGTCCATCGGTGGCCGGTCGATGACGACGCCGTCGACCGCCGGGACGAACGTCATGCCGCGGCGTGCTTCCGCCTCGACCTTCACCTGGGCGGCGAGGACGTCGGCGGCGGCGAGCTCCCGGAGGTCCTCGACCCGCGAGAGGCCGGCGGCGCCGGCGAGTCGTTCGACGAGCGACGCCGCCCGCTCCAGCGGCACCGCGGTGGGCGCGCCGCTCTGGACGACGGCGCGATGGAAGAGGTCGCGAGCGCGAGGCGACGCCATCAGCAAGGCGACCGAGGCGCCGCCGGCCGACTCCCCGAACAGCGTGACGTTGCCCGGGTCGCCACCGAAGGCCGCGATGTTGTCACGCACCCACTCGAGGGCGGCGATCTGGTCGAGCAGGCCGAAGTTGCCGGCGATCCCGGAGTCGCCCGCGAGCGCGGGATGGGCCGCGAACCCGAGCGCGCCGAGCCGGTAGTTGCACGTGACGACGACGACATCGTGGCGCCGCGGCAGGTGCGTCCCGCCCGTGAGCAGGTGCGAGCCGCCTCCCTGCCGGAAGCCACCGCCGTGGATCCACACCAGCACCGGTCGCGACCGGTCGTCGCACGCCGGCGTCCACACGTTGAGCGAGAGGCACTCCTCGGCCTGGGGGAGGTCGACGGCCATGAACACGTCGCCGGGTGGTTGGAGCGACGCCGGGCCGAACTCGTCGCCGTCGATGGCGCCGCGCCAGGGCGCGGGTGGCTGAGGGGGTGCGAACCGGGGGGCGGAGGCGAACGGGATGCCGAGGATCTCGACGACGCCGTCGCGCTCATGACCGCGCACGTCGCCGTAGGTCGTCTTGATCTGGGTCACCGCTCGATTCTCCATCAGGACCGTGCGTCGGTGTCGAGCCAGCGCACCCGCACACTCGTCCCCAATGGCTGATGAAGCCGTTCCGCCTCGGCGTCGACGCGTGATCGGGCGGCCGCCGCTCAACGTATGGCTGAGCCCGGCCACCGTCGCCGCGCAGGAGGCCGCGTAACGTCGCGGCCCCATGCGCCTGTCGGAGCACCTCCACACGATCGGCATGCCCCTCGTCGAGGAGCAGCTCGCCCACCCGGTCGTGAAGGGCATCGCCCGCGGCACGCTCGATCCGGCGTTGTTCCGCTCGTGGCTCGAGCAGGACTACCTGTTCCTGCTCGACTACGTGCGCGTGTTCTCGCGGCTCGCGTGGCAGGCACCGGCGCAGCACCTGGGCGACCTCGTCGACCTCGCCTCCACCACCTACCACGGCGAGATGGAGCTCCACCGGTCGCTGTCGGCCGAGTTCGACGCCGACCTCGAGCATGCATGCAAGGGTCCCGCGTGCGAGGCGTACACGCGCTTCCTCCTCGACGCGGCCGCCGACTACGGAAGAGGCCTCGCCGCGCTCCTTCCGTGCATGTGGGGCTACTCGACGCTCGGCCGGCTCCTCCCGACGCCCGCCGAGCCGAGGTACGCCCGCTGGGTCACGACCTACGCCGATCCCGAGTTCGCGGCGCTGGCGGCCCGCTGCGACGAGATGCTCGACGAGGCCGCGCCCGACGTCGACGTCGCCGAGGCGGCCTTCCTCGAGGGCATGCGCCACGAGGTCGCGTTCTGGGACGTGCCGGCATGACGGCGGATCACCCCGGCCCGACGCCGAGCATCGGGGAACGCCTCGTCGCGGGCGAGGGCGCCCTCTGGGGGCGGATCACCACCCACCCCTTCGTGGTCGCGGCGGCCGACGGCACGCTCGATCGCGCCACCTTCGATCGTTGGCTCGTCGAGGACCACTTCTTCGTCCTCGGGTTCCGACGGTTCCTCGCACGCCTCGTCGCACTCGCTCCCGAGGAACCGGCGCGCGACGTCCTCGCCGGCGCGCTCGGTCCCCTCGGCGACGAGCTGGCCCTGTTCCGGTCGGAAGCGTCGGCGCGCGGCCTCGACCTCGACGCCGAGCCCTGCCCGACGAACCTCGGCTACACCTCGTTCCTCACCTCGTCGCTCGACGACGGCTGGCCCGTCGCGCTCACCGTGCTCTACGGCGCCGAGCGCGCCTACTTCGACGCCTGGTCCGCGGTGCGGGCCAGCGCGGACGAGGCCTCGCCCTACTGGCGGTTCGTCGACAACTGGTCGTCATCGGCGTTCGGTGAGTGGGTCGGCGCGATCGACGCCCTGCTCGGCGACGGCGCCGGCGACCGGCCGGCCGCCGCGGTCCGGCGGGCCTTCGGGCGCGTCGTGCGCTTCGAGCTGCGGTTCTGGGACGCGGTGCACGCCGGCGAGCGCTGGTAGCACCCGCTGTCGAGGGCGTCCAGGGGTAAGGTCCCGAGCGAACGCGCACGAGCATCGGGGGGTGCCATGAGGCGTCATCTGCCTGTCCAGGAGCTGGCTCGCGACGACCGGTTCACGTGGATCCACGAGTCGGAGCGGTTCCGCGATCCGCGCAACGGCGTCCAGAGCAACGGCAACTACCAGCGCACCGGGAAGATGACGCCGAAGGACCCCGAGGGCCCCGAGCGCGCCCGGTCGCTGATGCACGGCATCTTCATGGGCGAGGTGCAGGCGCTCGAAGCGGCCGGCCGCACGTGCTGGGACTTCGACACCTCCGACGACGGCCGGCCGAGTGGCAAGCCCTCTCGCCCGCAGGGCGACGCACCGCCGAGCCAGGCCACGGACACCGCCCCGTTCGCGCTCAAGCTCGACATGGCCCGGCAGTGCTGGGACGAGTCCCGCCACGTCGAGATCTCCGTGAAGCTCGCCGACTGGATGGGCACCGAGATCGGCGAGTTCGCCGAGGGCCGCGGGCTCTACGCCGCCGGCTGCAACCGCGACCCGGCGCTGCGGCTCACGGCCGTGAACCGCGGCATCGAGGGCCTCGCGATCGACGTGTTCGCCAACATGAAGACCTTCGCCCACGAGTGCGGTGATCCCGTGCTCGAGTTCTGCGAGGACTGGATGCTCGCCGACGAGGTCACCCACGTGAAGATGGGCTCCGACTGGCTGCGGCGGCTCACCGGCGACGACCCGGAGCGCCAGGCCCGCGCCCTCGAGTTCCAGCGCGTCGTCGACAAGATCTTCGCCGGCGCCGGCCGCGGCGACCACGAGGAGTACGCGCGCAAGTTCCGCAAGATGGCGGGCTTCACCGACGACGACATCGACGAGGCCCACGTCCCCCTCGCACCCGAGGACGATCTCGCGGCCCGCCGGCGCCTGGTGGAGGGCTCGCGGGGCTGAGCGTTAACGTCCGCCCGACGCCCGGCCGGAGTCGGGCCCCTGGGGGAGGACGCCATGCACGACCTGGTGATCAACGACGTCGTCATCGTCGACGGCACGGGCGCGCCGGCGCGGTCCGGCGCCGTCGCCGTCGACGGGGGGCTGATCCGCGAGGTCGGCGAGGTCGACGGGCACGGCCGGCGGGAGCTCGCCGGCGACGGCCTCGTGCTCGCGCCCGGGTGGGTCGACATCCACACCCACTACGACGGCCAGGCCACGTGGGACCCCGAGGTCACGCCGTCGAGCTGGCACGGCGTGACGACGGTCGTGATGGGCAACTGCGGCGTCGGCTTCGCGCCGGTTCGCCGCGGCGGCGAGGACTTCCTGATCGAGCTGATGGAGGGCGTCGAGGACATCCCCGGCACCGCGCTCCACGAGGGCATCGACTGGAAGTGGGAGAGCTTCGGGGAGTACCTCGACGCCCTCGACGCGTCACCGCGCGTGATGGACGTGGCCGCGCAGGTGCCCCACGCGGCGCTGCGCGCCTACGTCATGGGCGAGCGCGCCCACGACGACGCCACCGCCGACGAGGTGGCCGAGATGGCGCGGCTCGCGGAGGAGGCCATCCGCGCCGGCGCGGTCGGGTTCACCACCTCGCGCACGATGCTCCACCGGTCGAAGCACGGCCTCGTGCCCGGCACCACGGCGCCCGCCGACGAGCTCCTCGCGATCGGCGAGTCGCTGGGACGCGCCGGCCATGGGGTCTTCCAGCTCATCTCCGACCACCTGAGCGGCGAGGCCGAGCGGGCGTGGATCGTCGAGATCGCGAGGCGGACCGGCCGCACCGTCACCTACTCGATGGCCCAGACGCCGATGGACCCGACCGGTTACCGGCGGCTGCTCGACGACGCCGAGCGGTTGGCGGCCGAGGGGCTGACGATCGTGCCGCAGGTGCCGACCCGGCCGACCGGGATGCTGTTCGGCCTCGAGTCGTCGCTGCACCCCTTCCTCACGCACCCGACCTACCGCGCCATCGCCACCCTGCCGCTCGCGGAGCGCGTCGCCCGCCTCCGCCGGCCCGACGTGCGAGCGCGGCTGCTCTCCGAGCAGGCCGAGACCGGCAGCGCGGTCGCCCGCATCCTGATGTCGCGCTGGGCCGACATCTTCCCCCTGGGCGACCCGCCCGACTACGAGCCGGCGCCGTCGACGAGCGTGGCGGCGGTGGCCGAGCGGGAGGGGCGGCGTCCCGAGGAGGTCGTGCTCGACTGGCTGCTCGCCGACGACGGTCACGCGCTGCTGTTCGCCCCGCTGGCGAGCTACGTCGACCGCGACCACGACGCCATCCGGGAGATGATGGTGCACCCGCGCTCCGTGCTCGGCCTCGGCGACGGCGGGGCCCACTGCGGGCTCATCTGCGATGCCAGCATGCCGACCACGCTGCTCACGCACTGGGTGCGCGACAGATCCCGCGGCGAGCGCATCCCGCTCGAGGACGCAGTGCGCCTGCAGACGGCGCGGCCGGCGGCGACCTACGGCTTCACCGACCGCGGCACGATCGAGCCGGGCAAGCGCGCCGACCTCAACCTCATCGACATCGACGCCCTCCGGCTGCACGCCCCGGAGATGGTGTTCGACCTTCCCGCCGGCGGCCGGCGCCTCGTGCAGCGCGTCGACGGCTACCGCGCCACGGTCGTCGCGGGCGAGGTCACGTTCGTGGACGGGGAGCCCACCGGGGCCCGCCCCGGGCGCCTGATCCGCGGGTAGGCGCCACGCGGGCCAGAACCGCGGTAGCGTGGAGGCGCGACCGGTTTATGCACGCTGCCGGCGCCGCTGCAGGTAGTCGCCAGACGTCCCGCACGTAACACAAGCGTGCGGGAACGAGGAACACCGGTGGCAGTCGGCACCGTGAAGTGGTTCAACGCGGACAAGGGTTTCGGCTTCATCACCCCCGACGGGGGCGGTGAGGACGTGTTCGTCCACTTCTCAGCAATCACCATGCAGGGCTACAAGTCGCTCAACGAGGGCCAGCGGGTGGAGTTCGAGACAACTCCCGGCCGCAAGGGCCTTCAGGCAGCGGACGTCCGCCCCGTCTGATCGCATCACCATCGCACCACTGATCGGGACCCGCCGAGAGGCGGGTCCCTTCGCGTCAGCGGAGCAGCAGGAAGCCGAGGCGGCGGCGGACGAAGGTGACGCCGAGGCCGGCCATGACGCTCAGGTAGACCACGTGCACCACCATCTCCCACCCCAGCGCACCGGTGGTGAGGCGGCGGACGAGGTCGACGCCGTGGAACAGGGGCGTGCACCACACGACGACCTGGAGCCAGCCCGGGTACGTGGAGAGTGGATAGAAGGTCGCCGAGAACAGGAACAGCGGCAGCAGGACGAGCTGCACGAAGTCGAAGTCCTGCCAGCTGCGCATGAACGTCGTCGCGGCCATGCCCGCCGAGGCGAAGGCGGCGGCGATGAGCAGGCAAGCGGGCCACGCCAGCAGGCCCCACGGCGAGCGCATGTACCCGCCGATCGCCATCACGAGCACGAACACGCCGGAGTACAGCCCGCCGCGCATCAGCGACCACGACACCTCGCCGAACGCGACGTCGTCGACACCGAGCGGCGTCGACAGGATCGCCTCGTAGGTCTTCGCGTACTTGAGCTTGAAGAACAGCCCGAAGGTGGCATCGATGATCGCCCCGTTCATCGCGGATGCCGCCAGCAGACCGGGCGCGACGAACTCGGCGTAGCGCAGCATGGTGCCGTCGGGTCCGGCGATCCGGCCGACGAGGGCGCCGAGGCCGATGCCCAGGGAGAAGAGGTAGAAGATGGGCTCGAACACCCCGGACACGAGCACCGGCCACATCCGGCGATAGCTCAACATGTTGCGCTCGACGAGCCGGGCGGCGCGGCGGCCACCGAGCACGATCGGCGGCGCGATCCGCAACGTGAGCGGCACCGCCTCGGCGACCCGATCCGACCGAGTGGTCGTCACGACTCGCACACCGCCTCGCGCCGTCGGGAGCGCCAGCGAGCAGCTGCGACCGTCGAGCGGACCCGGCGGAGCGCGACAGCCGTCATTGCGCCAACCGCCTCTCGAAGGTGCGACGAGCGATGGCCCAGCCGACGAGGACCCACGCGAGGAGATACGCGACGTGGACCACGACACCCACCCAGTCGACGCGGTCGAGCACGAACGCCCGGGTGAGCTCGACGCCGTGCCACAGCGGCGTGACCCGCGCGACCGGCTGGAGCACCCGAGGCAGCTGCGAGACCGGGAAGAAGGTCCCGGAGAACAGGAACAGCGGCATGACGCCGAGCCGGAAGATCAGCACGAACCCCTGGTCGGTCTCCTGCGTGGCCGCGAACGCGGCGATCGGCGTCGAGAACGCCATCCCGCACAGCACCGCGGCGGGCACGGCGAGGAGCGCCATCGGCCCGGTCGCGATGCCGAAGAGCGTGAGCACGATGAGGTACGCGACGGCGGCGAGGGCGACGCGGAACATGATCCAGACGAACTCCCCGTTCACGAGATCGCGCACCCTGATCGGTGTGGCGAGCATCCCGTGCCAGGTGCGCAGCCACTTGATGCCGGCCATCACGGGGAACGTCGATTCCGACGAGGCGATCTGCATGGCCGACGCCGCGAGGAGACCGGGGCCGACGAACGCGAGGTACGACAAGCCGCCCAGATGCGAGGTGCGCGCCGGGGCGTGGATGAGCGAGCCGAGGCCGATGCCCATGGCCGCGAGGTAGAGCACCGGCGCGAGAAAGGACGACACGAGGCTCCCCCGCCATGTGCTCCGGTACACGGTGAAGTGGTGCTCGACGACCCGCAGCGTCGTGTTGGAGGCCATCAGTCGACCAGCGTGCGCCCGGTGAGCCGTAGGAACACGTCTTCGAGGGTGCTGCGCCGGACGAGCACCGCCGCCGGTGTGATGTCGCGACTCGACACCTCCGCGAGCACCGCGTCGCCGTCGTTGGCGTAGACGAGCAGCCGGTCGGGCAGCTCCTCCACGCGCTCCCCCACTCCGGCGAGGCGGTCGGCGTGACGGTCGACCTCCCCGGGCGCGAAGCGCAGCTCCACGACCTCCTTCGTCGAGTAGCGGTCGATGAGCTGCTGGGGCGACCCCTCGGCGACGATGCGCGCGTCGTCCATCACCACGAGGCGGTCGCACAGCTGCTCGGCCTCGTCCATGTAGTGCGTCGTGAGCACGAGGGTGACGCCCTGGTGCTTGAGCTGCCAGAGGCGGTCCCACAGCACGTGGCGAGCCTGGGGGTCGAGACCCGTCGTCGGCTCGTCGAGCAGGAGCAGCTCGGGCTCGTTCATCAGCGCCCGCGCGATCGTGAGCCGGCGCTTCATCCCGCCCGACAGCGGGTCGACCTTGCTCGACGCCCGGTCCTCGAGGTGCACGAACCTCAGCAGCTCGTCGGCACGCTCCGCCGTCACCGATCTCGGGATGTCGAAGTAGCGGCCGTACAGGAGCAGGTTCTCGCGGACGGTGAGCTCGAGGTCGAGGGTGTCCTCCTGCGGCACCACGCCGAGGCGGCCCCGGATCTCGGGTCCGTGCGCGGCCGGGTCCATGCCGAGCACGCGCAGCGTGCCCTCCGTGACCGGCGAGACGCAGGAGATCATGCGCATCGTCGACGTCTTGCCCGCGCCGTTCGGACCGAGCAGGCCGAAGGCTTCGCCGCGCGGCACCTCGAAATCGACGCCGTCCACCGCGGTGAACGAGCCGAACCGCTTCGTCAGCCCGCGCGCCTCGACGAGGAGCGGGCGGTCAGACCCCATCCGGGCGACTGTACCGACGAACCGTGACAACCCCCCCGAACTTTGTCGAGGGCCCGCCTCGCGACCAGCCCTTCTGCCGGGTCACCCGACAAGGTTCGGAGGACGGTGGCAGTGTGGGCGCCATGGCAGTCGAGCGATTCCCGGTCGAGGCCGGGCACATCATGATGTTCGCCAGAAGCATCGGCGATCCGAACCCCATCTACTACGACGAGGAGCACGCCAAGGGCACCGAGGTGGGCTCGATCATCGCCCCGCCGACGTTCGTGCAGGCGAGCGCCCAGTTCGATCCCGACTACTTCCTGCGCCCGAAGATCGGCCAGCCCTGGTTCGGATCGGGCCGGGAACCGACCGGCGTGAAGCGCGAGAGCGGCGGCGGCGGTGGCGGCGGTGGCGGCGGTGGCGGTGGGCTCCACGCCGAGCAGCACTACGAGTACCACCGGCCGCTGCGCGCCGGCGACGTCCTCACCGCGACGACCCGCCCCGGCGAGACGTGGGAGAAGGAGGGACGCCGCGCCGGCAAGCTGGTGTTCAGCGAGTCGATCACCGAGTACCGCGACCAGAACGGCGAGCTCGTCGTCACCGCGCGCGGCGTCGGTGTCCGCACCGAGCGGCCTGTCGAGCAGGAGCCGGGAGCATGAGCCCGCTCTCGGCCGGCGGCCTCGAGGTCGGCGACGTCCACGAGCAGGTGCTCGTCGACGACCTGAAGCGCACCCAGATCGTGCAGTACGCGGGCGCGTCCGGCGACTACAACCCGCTGCACACCGACGAGGTCTTCGCCACCCAGGTCGCCGGCTATCCGAGCGTGTTCGCCCACGGGATGCTCACGATGGGCATGACCGGACGCATGCTCACCGACTACGTCGGCGACGGCCGCCTCACGAAGTTCGGGGGCCGCTTCACGTCGCAGGTCTGGCCGGGCGACACGCTCACCGCCCGGGCCGAGGTGGAAGCGGTCCGCGAGGAAGACGGCGAGCATCTCGTCGACCTCAAGGTCACGACCACCAACCAGGACGGGCGCGAGGTGTTCTCGGGCTATGCCACCGCCCGCCTCGACGGGTAGCCGTCTCGGTCGCGACGAGGGCGCGAGGGGCCGGGCCCGCCGTCCCGGCCCCTCGCGATCAGGGGGCGAAGTACCGGGAGACCGGCCCTGCCCCAGGGCATGCGATGTTCGTGTCGAGCGGGTTGGGGAGCAGCTGCACCAGGGCGACCGGCCCGCCGCCGAAGCCCTTGGTGGTGCAGTACGCGGCGGCGGTGTCGAGCGTGTCGGCGCCCGCCGACCACACCGGGACGCCGGGTGCTTCGTCGCCCATGATCCGGCCCCACTGCAGGGGGGTGGAGTAGATGCCGGGCTCGACGCCGCTGTCGCGCGCCGCCTCGATCGCCCCGCGGATCACCACGGCGTTGAGCGGCTTGTTCGACGTCCAGTAGTTGAGGATCTCGACGTCGAGCCAGATGAACGGCACGTCGACGTGCTGTGAGCGGGCGTAGGCGAGGCCGTCCTTCACGGAGTTCCATCCGTAGTTGAACGCCACGCACGCCGGCGCGCCGTCGCACTCGGGCTGGTAGGGGCTCGACGCCCCGCGTGCCACGTCGTCGGCGGTCTTCGGGAAGTTGACGTTGAGGTAGGCGCCGGCGGCGCGGCTCTGCGACCGCGCCCACTTCCACTGGTCCGCGAGGCACGGGTTGGTGGTGAACCCCTTGCCGCCGGTCACCCCCACGACCGCGAAGTCCATGCCGTCGGGGTACGTCCCGCCGCACTGCGGCCAGGAGATGTCCCACCCCTGGTGGCCGTCGACGGGCTGCGACCCCTTGCCCGGCTTGGCCTTGTCGTTGCCCTTGGCCTTCGCCGCCGGCGCGGGGGCGGGAGCGGGGGCGGGGGACGCGGCCGGAGCGGAAGCGGGAGCGGGCGCCGGCGTCGGCGCCGCCGCAGG
>DATAKR010000055.1:0-4333 GCA_036261495.1 Acidimicrobiales bacterium
AGATGAGCAAGCGCCGCGGCCCGGTCGAGGTCGCGACCGCCCCCGCACCGCTCGACGACCGCACCTCCACGCGGCCCGCGGCGATCGCCACCGCCGACGCCCTCGCCCCGGAGGCGGCCCAGCCGGCACCGCGGACCGAGACGGTGGTCTCGCCGACTGCCACCGAGGAGGCGTTCGCGCCGGAGCCGGAGCCGGTGGTCGCCGCCGGATCGCCCGAGATCGCTCTCCCGATCGAGGGCTACGACGCGTTGCGCGTCCAGGAGATCCTGCCGCGGCTCGAGGCGCTCGACATCGACGCCCTCGAGGTCGTCGCGCAGCACGAGGAGTCGCGCAAGAACCGTTCGACCGTGCTCAACCGGATCGACGAGCTGATGGACCAGCTCGAAGCGCGCGACTCGGCGGGGCCCGAGGTCGACGCCGAGCCGGAGCCCGTCGTGGCGTTGGGCGCCGCCGAGGCTGCGGTCACCGGCTCCACGGCCGCGAGCGCGACCGTCGCGGCCATCCCGGGCTACGACACCCTCTCCGAGGACGACGTCGTCGCCCGCGTCAGGGATCTCGACGCCGACCAGCTGGAGGCGCTGGCCGAGTACGAGGAGACCCACGCCAATCGCGACCGCGTGCTCGACGCCATCGACGATCGGCTCGACGAGATCGAGGGCGTCGCACCGGCGACCCCGTCCCTGGCGGCGGCCAGTGCGCCGGCCGGCGCCACCGACGAGCCCGCGAACCCAGGCGACGAGGCCGCAGGCGGTGCGCTCGCGCCGCCGGAGGTCTCGGCGCCGGTGAAGAAGGCGGCCAAGAAGGTGGCCGCGGCGGAGAGGGTCCCCGCGGCGAAGAAGGGTGCGGCCGCCCAGAAGGCGCCGGCGGCGAAGAAGGCGGCGCCGGCCACACCGGTTCCTGCGGCTGAGGGGATCGCCCGGCCGGCGAAGTCTGCGCCGAAGAAGGTTGCGGCCGCCCCGCTCGACCCGCCGGCGAAGGCCGCGGCCAAGAAAGCTGCCGCCACCAAGGCGCCGGCGAAGAAGGCGGCGGCGGCCAAGAAGGCCGGAGCCGCCGAGAAGGCGCCCGCGAGCGCACCGGCGCCCAAGGCCGAGACTGCCGCGGCGCCCGTGAAGAAGGCCGCGGCCAAGAAGGCGCCGGCCGGCAAGACGGCGAAGAAGCCGGCGAAGAAGCAGCCCTGAGCTCGGGGTCGATCGCCGGCGTCAGCCGCCGGCGAGCGCGACCCCCACGTGCACGACCCGGCCGTCGGTGAGCTCGTAGCGGAACCCGTCGGAGAGCTGGTCGACGAGCATCACCTCGACCGCGAGCGTCTCTCTCCCTACGTAGGCCTCGTGGGCTTCCACCGCGGCGCGCACGTCGTCGTGGTGGGTGGCGATCGTGAGGCGGATGCGGTCGGACACGTGGAGCCTCGCATCCTTGCGCGCCTCGTTGACGCCGCGCACGAGGTCGCGGGCCAGGCCCTCGGCCTCGAGGTCGGGCGTGACCACCGTGTCGAGCTGCACGAGGCCGTTGGCGCCGGGGAGCGCCCGCGTCGTCTCGGGGTCGGCCGGCTCGAGGATGTGCACCCACTCGTCGGCGCCGAAGGTGTGGCCGGCAGCCGTCAGCGTTGCCTTGTCGGTGTCGACCTCGTACTCGCCCTTCCTCATGGCGGCGACGACCTTCGGCGTGTCAGGCCCGAGCCGGCGTCCGACCGCCTTGAGGTTCACCTCGTAACGCTCGTCGCCGAGGTGGCCGCCCGACAGCAGCTCGACGCGCTTCACGTTGACCTCGTCGGCGATCAGCTCGGCGAAGGGCTCGAGCTCACCCGACCAGCGGGCATCGACGGCGAGGGTGCGGAGCGGGAGCCGGACGCGCAGGTTGCGAGCCTTGCGGATCGACGAGGCGGCGGAGCAGACGTCGCGCACGCGGTCCATCGTGGCGACGAGCGCGGTGTCGGAGGGGAGGGTGTCGAGGCCGGGCCAGTCGGTCAGGTGCACCGAGCGGTCCCCGGTGAGGTCCCTGTAGACCCGCTCGGTGATCATCGGCAGGAGCGGCGCCGCGACCTGGCACAGCACGACGAGCACGCTGTAGAGGGTGTCGAAGGCGTCGTGGTCGCCGGCCCAGAACCGGTCGCGCGACCGCCGGATGTACCAGTTGGTGAGGGCGTCGAGGTACGAGTCGACCGCGCCGCACGCGGCGTCGAGGGCGTACTCGTCCATCGCCTGCTGGACGGCGGCCACCAGCGAGTGGGTCTTGGCCAGGATGTAGCGGTCGAGCACATGGTCGGAGTCGGTGCGGAACGTGGCGCGGTAGCCCTCGGTGTTGGCGTAGAGCGTGAAGAAGCCGTAGGCGTTCCAGATCGGGTTGAGGACGCGCCGGACCGCCTCCGTGATGTTCTTACGGCTGACGATCAGGTCGCCGCCGCGGAGCACCGGCGACGAGACGAGCGCCCATCGCATGGCGTCGGCGCCGAGGGTGTCGAACACCTCGGTCGGATCCGGGTAGTTGCGCAGGCTCTTCGAGAGCTTCTGCCCGTCGTCGCCGAGCAGCACGCCGTGCGCGATGCAGTTGCGGAACGGCGGGCGGTCGAACAGCGCGGTGGCGAGGACGTGCAACGTGTAGAACCAGCCCCGCGTCTGGTTGTTGTACTCGACGATGAAGTCGGCCGGGAAGTGGTGCTCGAACCAGTCGACGTTGTCGAACGGGTAGTGGATCTGGGCGAAGGGCATCGAGCCCGACTCGAACCAGCAGTCGAGCACCTCCTCGATCCGCCGCATGGTCGAGCGCCCCGTCGGGTCGTCGGGGTACGGCCGGGTCAACTCGTCGATGCCGGGCCGGTGGAGATCGTCGGGGCGGACGCCGAAGTCGCGCTCGAGCTCGTCGAGGCTGCCGTACACGTCGATCCGCGGGTACGCGGGGTCGTCGCTCTTCCACACCGGCAGCGGCGATCCCCAGAAGCGGTTGCGGCTGATCGCCCAGTCGGGAGCATCGGCGATGCCGTTGCCCATCCGCCCGTCGCGGATGTTGTCGGGCACCCAGTTGATCTGCTGGTTGAGCTCGAGCATCCGGTCCTTGAACGCGCTCACCTTCACGAACCACGAACCCATCGCCCGGTAGATGAGCGGCGTGCGCGTGCGCCAGCAGTGCGGGTAGCTGTGCACATAGGTCTCGTCGCGCACGACCACGCCCCGCGCCTTGAGGTCGCGGATGATGTTGGCGTTGGCGTCGAAGACCTGCTGGTCCTCGTAGTCGGGCACCTCGTCGGTGAACCGTCCTCGCTCGTCGACGGGCACGCGCACCGGGATGCCGTTGGCCTCGCACACGCGCTGGTCGTCCTCGCCGAAGCCGGGTGCGATGTGCACCGTGCCGGTGCCCTCGTCGGTCGACACGAAGTCGCCGGCGAGCACGCGGAACGCCCCGGGCGTGTCGACGAAGTAGGGGAACAGCGGCGTGTAGCGGCGGCCGACGAGGTCGGCGCCCCTCACCGTGCCCACCCGTTCGGCCTGCGAGAGCTCCTTCTCGTACTTCTCGGCGGTGCCTGCGCCGATCACGTAGCGCTCGCCGTCGTCTTCGAACACCGCGTACTCGATGTCGGGCCCGACCGCGAGCGCGAGGTTCGAGGGCAGCGTCCACGGCGTGGTCGTCCACACGAGGATGCGCTCGCCCCGCTCGGCTCCGGGCGCCGGATCGAGCTGGAACCACAGGGTGACGGCGCGGTCCTGGCGCTCGCGATAGGCGTCGTCCTGGCGCGTCTCCATGTTGGAGAGCGGGGTCTCGCACTCCCAGCAGTAGGGGAGCACCTTGTACCCCTCGTAGATCAGACCCTTGTCCCACAGCTGCTTGAACGCCCACATGACGCTCTCCATGTAGGGGAGGTCGAGGGTCTTGTAGTCGTTCGAGAAGTCGACCCACCGGGCCTGGCGGGTGACGTAGTCCTCCCACTCCTGGGTGTACCGGAGGACCGAGGTGCGGCAGGCGTCGTTGAACCGGCCGATCCCGTACTGCTCGATCGCGACGTGACCGCTGATGCCGAGCTCCTTCTCGGCCTCCATCTCGGCCGGCAGGCCGTGGCAGTCCCATCCGAACCGGCGCTCCACCCGCCGGCCGCGCATCGTCTGGTAGCGAGGCACCGCATCCTTGATGAACCCGGTCAGCAGGTGCCCGTAGTGCGGGAGCCCGTTCGCGAAGGGCGGGCCGTCGTAGAACACGAACTCGTTCGACCCGTCGGCGCCGCGCGGCCGGCGGTCGACCGACGTGCGGAACGTCTCGTCCGCGGTCCAGAAGTCGAGGATCCCGCGCTCGATCTCCGGGAAGGACGGTTGGCTCTCGACCTTCGGATAAGGAGAATCGTTCCGGG
>DATAKR010000056.1:0-10551 GCA_036261495.1 Acidimicrobiales bacterium
CCTGCGCACCACCGACGCCGCCGAGCTGATCGTCGACGTCGACGGTCCCGACGCTCCGGCGCGGCTAGTCGCCGTCCTCACCGAGCGGGGACTCGCGGCGACCCTCGACGGCCGCCGAGTCGTCGTCACGCTCGAGAGCGACCGCGTCTACGACGTGGTTCGCGACGCGCTCGCCGACGAAGCGCTTCCCGTTCGCCGTCTCGAGCGCCGGACGGCGTCGCTCGAGCAGGTGTTCCTGGAGGCCGGCGCATGAGCGAGCGCGGCGCGATCAACGGCACGGCCCGCATCGCCGACCAGGGCTACCGGCGCTACGACGGCCCCCGGCTCGGTCCCGACCACGCCATCCGGAGCGTGATCGCCCACACGCTGCGGCGGATCCTCGGCCTCCGCCGGCCGGCGCGAGCCAAGATCCTCCCGGTCGTCACGATCGTGTTCTCCTACCTGCCGGCGACCGTGTTCGTCGGGGTGATCGCCTTGTTCGGCCGCTTCGGCGCCCAGGACCAGGCGCGCCGGGTGGTGCCGAAGTACGCCGACTACTACGGCTTCATCCTCTCGGCGATCGTGCTGTTCGTGACGCTCGTCGCGCCCGAGGCGCTGTGCCCCGACCGCCGGTCACGCCTCCTCAGCCTCTACCTCGCGTCGCCCCTCACCCGCATGACCTACCTGCTCTCGAAGGCGACCGCGGTGTTCGCGGTGCTCTCGATGGTCACGATCGGCCCGCCCCTGCTGCTGCTGGTCGGCCTGGCCCTGCAGAACGCCGGCCCCGACAGCTTCACCGGGCTGCTGTCGGTGCTCGGACGCATCGTCCTCTCCGGCGCGATGCTCGCCGCCCTGTTCACCGCGCTCTCGACCGCGATCGCGTCACTCACCGATCGCCGGGCGGTCGCCGCCGCGGGCACGCTCCTCCTGCTGGTCGGCACGGGCATCGTCGCCGGCACCCTGCACGAGGGCCTCGGCCTGTCGGCGTCGGTGCTGGTGCTGAGCCTCACCCGGGCGCCCTTCGAGCTGGTCGTGCGGATCTACGGCGAGCCCTCGACCGTCCCGTCGCTGACGACGGCCGCGCTCGTCGCCGGCGTGGCGGCGTGGACGATCCTCGGCGCGGCGGTCACCGTGATCCGCTACCAACGGCTGCAGGTCACCCGGTGACACCTGTCGTCGAGGTCGACGGCCTGTCGAAGTGGTTCGGACCGGTCGTGGCGCTGTCGGAGGTGTCGTTCACACTGGAGCGCGGCGTCACCGCGATCCTCGGTCCGAACGGCGCCGGCAAGTCGACGCTCCTGCGCGTCCTGTGCGGGCTCACCGCCCCGTCGCGCGGGTCGGTCCGAGTGCTCGGGATGACGCCGCGCCGCGACCTCGCGCTCAACGGGCGCATCGGCATCGTCCCGCAGCAGGAGGCCCTGTTCGACTCGCTCACGGCCCGGGCGTTCGTCAGCCTGGCGGCCGAGCTCGAGCACGTCGCCGGGCCCGGCGCCGCGGCCGCCCGCGCCCTCGAGACGGTCGACCTCGATCCCGGCGACGACCGGCCGTTGCGCACGTACTCGAAGGGCATGCGCCAGCGGGTCAAGGTCGCGCAGGCGCTCGTGTCGGACCCCGAGGTCGTCGTGCTCGACGAGCCGCTCGAAGGCCTCGACCCCCGCCAGCGGGTCCGGATGATCTCGCTGTTCCGCGACCTCGGCGCCGCCGGGCGCACCGTGCTCGTGTCGTCACACGTGCTCGACGAGGTCGAGCGCTTCGGGTCGCGGGTCCTGGTGATCGCCCAGGGCCGGCTCGCCGCCGAGGGCGACTTCCACGCCATCCGCGAGCTCATGGACGACCGGCCCCACCGATTGCGCGTCGGTGCCACCGACAGCCGCGCCCTCGCGGCCGATCTCCTGGCGGAGGGGATCGTCGTCGGCGCGTGGGTGCAGACCCCCACCACGGTGATCGTCGACACCGTCGACGCGGCCGCCTTCCGGCGCGCCCTGCCGAGGGTGGCGCGCGACGCCGGCGTGCGCCTCACCGAGATCGTCCCGCTCGACGACGACCTCGAGAGCGTGTTCCGCTACCTCGTCGGGCGCCGCTGACATGGCCTCGCTCTTCCGCCTGATCGTCCGGACCCAGATGACGCGCGGCCGGGTCGTCGCGCTCGCCGCGGTGGCGGCCATCGGCATCCTCATCGGCTTCGCGGTCGGCCGGTCCGACATCGCCGACCCGGCTCGCGCCGCCTACGGCTTCGTCGCCTCGTACGGACTCGGGCTCCTCGTGCCGATCACCGCGCTGGTGTTCGGGTCGGCCGCGCTCGGCGACCCGGCCGAGGACGCCACGCTCGTCTACCTGTGGCTCCGGCCCGTGGCTCGCTGGAAGATCGTCGTCGCGTCCGAGCTGGCGGCGCTCGCGGTCGCCGTGCCGTTCGGAGTGGTGCCCACCGCGGTCGCCGCCGCCGCCACCGGCCAGGGCGCCGACCTCGTGCTCGGCGCCACGCTGGCATCGCTCGTCGCCGTCGCCGCCTACTCCACCCTGTTCCTCGGGCTCGGCCTCCTCGTGCGCCGCGCCCTCGCCTGGGGTCTCGTCTACGTCTTGATATGGGAGGGCTTCGTCGCCCGCTCGGGCACCGCCGCCGCCCGCCTGTCGATCCTCGTCTACGCCCGGTCGCTGCTCGCGCACGTCGCCCACGCCGCCCCACCTCGACTCGCGGCGGCGGTGCCGACGTCGGTGATCACGCCGCTCGCGGTCGCGGCCGTCGCGCTGGTGCTCACGACGAGCGCCCTGCGCCGCGTCGACGTCAAGTAGCCCGTTCGGCGCGGTTCCCTCCCTCGCGTCGCGTCAGTCGAGGTGCGCGTGGAGGAACGCGACGGTGCGCGCCCAGGCCGCCTCGGCGGCGTCGGGCTCGTAGGCCACCGCACGGTCGCGCTCGAAGAACCAATGCGTGGTGCCCGGGTACCGGTGGAACTCCACCTCGAGCCCGTGGCCGCGCAGGTTCGCCTCGAGCGACTCCACCTCGTCGTCGGTGACGAAGCTGTCGTTGTCGGCGAAGTGGCCGAGGTAGGCCGAGCGCGAGCCGGCGAAGTCGATGTCCTGGCTGCCGTAGAACGACACGACAGCGCGCACCGTGTCGGCCGCCCGCGCCGAGAGCCACAACCCCCACGAGGCCCCCATCGAGAACCCGACCACGCCGATCGCCTCGCCGGTGGTGATCGGCATGTCGCGCAGGGTCGCGGCGCTCGCGAGCACGAGCCGGGCCCCCCGGTTGGGGTCGTGCGCCATCAGGTTGGCCTCGGCCTCGTCGGGCGTGTCGGCGACGGCGCCGAGGATGTCGGGAGCCAGCGCGACGAACCCTTCGTCGGCGAGCCGGTCGCAGACGCTGCGGAAGAACGGGGTGAGACCCCACCACGAGTGGAGCACCAGCACACCCGGGCCCGACCCCGCGTCGGGGGCAACGAGGTAGGCGCTCCCCGCGCTGGTCACCCCGGTGCGCTTCCGTGCGTCAACGGCGGGCCCGCTCCTGCAGCAGGCGGGTGACCGCCTTGCCGTCGGCCTTGCCCTGGGTGCGCTTCATCACCTGGCCGACGAAGAACCCGGTGACCTTCTGGTCGCCGCCGACGAACCGCTGCCACTGGTCGGGGTTGGCGGCGATCACCTCGTCGACGGACGCGGCGAGGGTCGACTCGTCCATCGCCTCGAAGCCCCTCGCCGCGACGATCGCCGCGGGGTCGTCACCCTCGCCTCCGAGCATCGCGGCCAGCACCTGCTTGGCCTGCGTGGCCGTGATCTTGCCGGCGGTCTCCATGGCCACGAGCGCCGCGAACGACGACGGTGTGAGCCGGCCGGCGTTGCCGATGTCGGCGGCCACCTCGTTCTGGGCCCGGTTGATCGAGACGCGAGGGTCGGCGCCGAGGGCGACCGAGTCGAGCACGAGCTGGTCGAGGTCGAGCTCGACGAGCAGCGCGACCTCGGCGGGCGCGACGCCGGCAGCGTCGGCGAGGCGCGCCCGGCGCTCGGCGGGGAGGACGGGGAGCGACGCGGCGACCGTCGCCTGCCACGCCTCGTCGGGAGCGACTGGGACGAGGTCGGGCTCGGGGAAGTACCGGTAGTCGAAGGCCTCCTCCTTGGATCGCATCGAGCTGGTGCGACCTTCGGACTCGTTCCAGTGCCGGGTCTCCTGCACGATCGACTCGCCCGCCTCGAGGAGCTCGATCTGACGGCGCGCTTCGTACTCGATGGCCCGCGCCAGCGACCGCAGCGAGTTGAGGTTCTTGATCTCGCATCGTGTGCCGAACGTGGCGCGGTGCGACGGCCGGACCGACACGTTGGCGTCGACGCGGAGGGAGCCCTCCTCCATCTTCCCGTCGCTCGCACCGGTGGCGACGAGGATCGCTCGCAGCTCGCTCACGTAGGCCTTCGCCTGGTCGGCGGTGCGGATGTCGGGCTCGCTCACGATCTCGAGCAGCGGGACGCCGGCGCGGTTGTAGTCGACGAGCGAGTGGTCGGCGCCGTGGATTCGCCCGCCCGACCCGCCGATGTGCGCGGTCTTCCCGGTGTCCTCCTCGATGTGGGCCCGCACGATCCCCACGCGGTAGCCGTCGGGGAGCTCCAGGTGGCCCTCGACGTCGATCGGCTCGTCGTACTGGCTGATCTGGTAGTCCTTCGGCATGTCGGGATAGAAGTAGTTCTTCCGGTGGAAGATGCTGCGCTCCACCCGGCAGTGCAGCGCTCGGCCCACGCGCATGGCGAGCTCGACCACGTGGCGGTTGAGCACGGGCAGCGAGCCGGGAAGACCGAGGCACACCGGGCAGACGTTGGTGTTGGGCTCGTCACCGAAGGCGTTGCGGCAGCCGCAGAACAGCTTGCTCTCGGTCTTCAGCTCGCAGTGCACCTCGAGGCCGACGACGGTCTCCCACTCGTCGGCATGGACGAGCTCGCTCACTTCACGGCCTCCTCGAGCGCCTTGGCCACGCGAAACATCACCGGTTCGCCGAGCGCGTCGGCCATCACCTGCACGCCGATCGGCAGCCCGTCGTCGCCGGCGCCGAACGGCACCGTCATCGCCGGGTGGCCGGCCAGGTTCGACGGGATGGTGCAGACGTCGGAGAGGTACATGGCGAGCGGGTTGTCGGCCTTGGCCCCGAACGCGAACGCGGTGGTGGGCGAGGTCGGCGACAGCAACGCGTCGAACCGCTCGTACGCGGCGGCGAAGTCGTTGATGATCAGCGTGCGGACCCGCTGCGCCTTGCCGTAGTACGCGTCGTAGTAGCCCGCCGACAGCGCGTAGGTGCCGAGCATGATGCGGCGCTTCACCTCGGGCCCGAAGCCCGCGGCGCGCGTCGCGGTGTACATCTCGGTGATGTCGTCGGCGTCGACCCGCAGCCCGTAGCGGACGCCGTCGTACCGGGCCAGGTTGCTCGAGCACTCGGCGGGGGCGATGAGGTAGTACGCCGACAGCCCGTAGATCGTGGCCGGCACGGAGACCTCCTCGACCTTGGCGCCGGCGGCGGCGAGTGCCTCCGCCGCCCGCTGGACCGACGCCGCCACGTCGGCGTCGACACCCTCGAGCAGCTCTCGCACGACGCCGACGCGAAGCCCGTCGACGCCGTCGTCGAGGACCGCGGACAACGACGGGGCGGGCTGCGGGATCGACGTCGAGTCCATGGCATCGTGGCCGCCGATCACCTCGAGGAGGAGGGCGGCGTCGGCGACGTCGTGGGCGAACGGACCGATCTGGTCGAGCGAGCTCGCGAAGGCGATCAGGCCGTAGCGGCTCACGGCGCCGTAGGTGGGCTTCACGCCCACGACACCGCACAGCGCCGCCGGCTGGCGGATCGAGCCGCCGGTGTCGGACCCGAGCGCGAGCGGAGCGAAGCCGGCGGCGACTGCGGCGGCGCTGCCCCCGCTCGAGCCGCCGGGCACGCGCGAGGTGTCGTGCGGGTTGCGAGTCGGGCCGAACGCCGAGTTCTCGGTGGACGAGCCCATGGCGAACTCGTCGAGGTTGGTCTTGCCGACCGCAATCGCGCCCGCCGCCGCCACCCGCTGCACCACGGTGGCGTCGTAGGGCGGACGCCATCCCTCGAGGATCTTCGACGAGCACGTGGTGGGCACGCCCCGCGTGCACAGGTTGTCCTTCAACGCGATCGGGACGCCGGCGAGCGGGCCGGGATCCTCGCCGGCGGCCACGCGTCGATCGATCTCGTCGGCGGCGGCGCGTGCCTCGTCGGCAAGGACGAGGTTGAACGCGTGGATCTCGTCCTCGCGCGCCTCGACCGCCGCCAGGTGCTCGTCGACGACCTCTCGCGCCGACCGCTCGCCCCGACGCACCGCGCCGGCGATCGCGATCGCGCTCCCGGTCGGGGTCACGGCGCCTCCCCCAGGATGCGCGGCACGCGGAAGCGTCCGTCTTCCGCGGCCGGCGCCATCGCGAGGACCTCGTCGCGGTCGAGGCCCGGGCGGGCGACGTCGTCGCGCAGCACGTTCTCGAGCGGCAGCGGATGCGCGGTCGGGGCGACGCCGCCGGTGTCGAGCGCCTCGACGTCCTGGGCGTGCTCGAGCACGGCGGCCAGCTGCCCGGCGAACAGCTCGACCTCGTCGTCGGTCACGGCCAGCCGGGCGAGCTTGGCGACGTGGCGGACGTCGTCGGCGCTGATGCGTGCGGGCATGACCCCGAGCCTAGGAGACGCTCGACCGGGCCCCGGCGCCGTTCTGGAGTGCCACGGCTACGAGTTGCGTGGGTCTGGGCCTCCAGAACTCGAGGGGTCAGTCGTGGTCGAGTGACCGGACGAAGGCGACGGCGCGCTGGGCGATGTCGTCCTTGTCGTAGTCGAGGGTGGCCACGTGGAACGACTTCTCGAGCCACACCCGCTCGGCCGGGCCGCTGACCCGCTCGGCGAGGTAGTCGCCGGCCGTCGGCGGCACGACGTGGTCGTTGCGGCTGGTGAAGACCAGGAGCGGCGACCGGACCGACGCGAGGCGGGGCGCGAGGGCCTCCTGGGCCTCGAAGAGCGTGAGGACGGCCTGGATCGGCAGACCCTCGAAGGCGAGCTCCTTGGCGTCGGGGTCGGCGATGTCGCTGCCGATGCCGGGCGCCACCTCGATGCCCTGCTCGAGCGTCTGCTCGAGGATCGAGCGGAACTCGGCCGCCGCCGGCTCGACAGCGGCGTTCACGAGCACGGCGCCGGCGATCTCGGGGTGCTCGGTGAGCAGCCAGGCGGTGAGCGTGCCGCCCATGGAGAGGCCGGCGACGAACACGCGGTCGCAGCGGGCGGCGATGTCGGCGTAGGCGCCCTCGGCGGCCGCGAGCCAGTCGCGCCATCCCGTCTTCTTCAGCTCGTCGACGTGGCGGCCGTGTCCGGGCAGGAGCGGCAGCTCGACGGTGAACCCCGCGCCCGCGAACGCCTCGGCGAGGGGTCGCATCGACTGTGGGCTGCCGGTGAGCCCGTGGAGCACGAGGACGCCGGTTCGGGTGCCGAGCGCCGAGAACGGCTCGGCGCCCGCGAGGATCGGCGTGGCGCCGCTCACGCCGCGCTCCTGGTTCTCATCGGGTCTCCTACGCGTAGGGGTCGTCGAACTCGCGGGCGCCCCACCAGTCGTCCGGTGCCGGCACCCAGTCGGGGTCGGGGTAGATGCAGTCGACCGGGCAGACCGGCGGCAGGCACTTCCCGCACCCCGAGCACAGCTCCGGGATGATGATCACGTCGGGGCCGTGGTTGAAGATGGCACCGAACTGCGGGGGGCAGTGGCGCAGGCAGGTGTCGCAGTTGATGCACTCCGACATCTCGATCCGCAGCGGGATGTTCTTCCACTTCTCGTTCCGCTCGCGATGCTCGATGCGCTCGGTGCGCGTCGCTGCCGGCATGGCTCGCATGGTAGCGGAGGCCTCATTTCCTTGACCCGACGGTCAAGACGTGCTCCGATTTGTCCGGAGTTCAGCAGATGAGTCGACCCGACCCCGCCACCGCCGCCGCCGCGGCCGACGACCGCCACCTCACCCCCCAGGGCGTGGAGCGCAAACAGCAGCTCCTCGAGCACGCGGCCCGCCTGTTCGCCGAGCGCGGCTACGCCGAGACGCGGATCGCCGACATCGTCAAGGCCGCCGGCGTCGCCAAGGGCCTCTTCTACTGGTACTTCGAGAACAAGGAGGCGCTGTTCCTCGAGCTGGTGCAGACCACGCGCCACCACATGCGCCAGCAACAGACCGCCGCCATCGATCCCGCCGCCAACCCCCTCGTGCGCGTCCGCCAGGGGGTCGAGGCGTCGATCGTGTTCATGGGCGAGCAGCGCCGCCTCTACTCGATGTTCGATCTCGAGACCGTCGACTCCGACCTCCGCGAGATGCTCCGCCGCGGGTCCGACGTGCACGCGCTCGACACGGCGCGGCACATCCGGGCCGGCATCGACGCCGGGCTCGTCCGCGACGACGACCCGCTCATGCTCGCGTGGGGGGTCGTCGGCACGGTGTCGTCCTACAGCCACCTCCACCGCACGGGGCGGCTCGACTGGCCGCTCGACGAGGTGGCCCGCTTCACCGGGCGCTTCGTCGTGCGCGCGCTGGCATCGTCCGACGCCGTCGCGCTCGACGCCGAACGTGAGGACCGCGACCGCTTCCTGCGCGCTCGCGCCTGAGTCGGCGGTCGCGCCCGTCAGGTGGCGGGCGGGAGGCGCACGACGAACTGGGCGCCGCCGCCGCTGGCGTCCTCGACGCTGACCTGGCCGCCGTGGGCCGACGCAATGCCCCGCACCAGGTAGAGCCCCAGGCCCGTCCCCTTCACGTGGCGGTGCTCCGGCAACCGCGCGAACTTGCGGAACAGCCGCTCACGCTCGGTCGCGGGAACCCCGGGACCCTGGTCGCGGACGGCGAGCACCGCCGCGCCGTCGGCCGATCCGACCGTCACCTCGACGAGCGTCCCCGGAGGCGAGAACTTCTCCGCGTTCATGACGAGGTTGGTGACGATCTGGCGCAGGCGGACGGGGTCGCCGAGCACCAACGTCCCCGGGTCGCCGCGGAAGAGGAGATGATGGTCGACGAGGGTGACGGCGAGGTCGTCGACGAGCTCGGCGGTGAGCGCGGTGAGGTCGATGAGCTCGAGGTCGAGCGCGAGGCGACCGACATCGAGCTCGCGAGCGTCGACGAACGCGTGGACGAGGCCGTCGAGGATGCGTGTGTTCCGCTCGATGGCGTCGAGGCTGACCTCGACCATCCCCTCGTCGCCGGCCGCGATCGACGAGCGCAGCGCACCAACGAACGCGGCCAGCACCACGAGCGGGTGCCGCAGCTCGTGGCCGATGTGGCAGACGAGGTCGTCGACGGCCATCTCGGGTGAGTCGGGCGCCGAGGCGGCGCGAGGGTCGGCGAGCGCCGCGCCCCGGCTGCGGGGCACGCCGACGAGCGATCCGATCGTGCTCACGACGTCCTCGGCCGCGGCCCCCTTCTCGAGATAGGCGTCGGCGCCGGCCGCGTAGGCCTCCTCGGCCATCTGCCGCGTGCTGAACGCCGACAGCACCACCACTCGGGTCGCCGGCGAGCACCGCCGGATCCGCGGAAGCGCCTGGAGCCCATCCATCCGGGGCATCGCCAGGTCGACGATGGCGACGTCAGGCCGCAGCTCGTCAGCGAGGCGGATCGCCGCCTCTCCGTCGTCGGCCTCGCCCACCACGTCGAACCGCCCGTCGAGCTCGAGGCCGAGCCGGAGGAGGAAGCGCATCTCGGTCGTGTCGTCGACCAGGAGAACCCGTACACGCGCCGGGGGTGCGACCGCCATGGAGGCAGGGTGCCCGAAGCGGGCATTGAGCTCCATGGCCCTTTCGGGTGGTTTTGTCACCCCCCGCGTGGTGGCGATCGCGCTTGACCGGGCGGGGTCTGGAGGTACTAGCGTTCACCGTGCAAAAAGCCGCGGCCGATCGAGGCTCGCGGGCCAGTCGACCCAAGGAGACCGTGTGGCGAAGTACCCGTTCCTCAGCCAGGAGTGGATGGACGAGGCCAAGAAGATCCGCGAGGAGTACCGCGGCAAGGCCCCGGCGGGCAGCGTCCCGACGATCAAGATGAACCAGGTCATCACCGACGTGCCCTTCGGCGAGGGCACCATCGATGCCCACATGGACTCGTCGTCGGGCGAGATGGAGATGGACCTCGGCCACATCGACGGCGCCGACCTGAAGCTGACCGTCCCCTACGGCGTGGCCAAGGCGATCTTCGTCGAGGGCAACCCGCAGGCGGGCATGCAGGCGTTCATGTCGGGCCAGATCAAGGTCGAAGGCGACATGACGAAGCTCATGGCCATGCAGGGCGGCGCTCCCGACCCGACGCAGGCCGAGATCCAGGAGAAGATCAAGGAGATCACCGAGTAGCAGGCGCGACGCAGGGCCCGAGGGGGCGGCGGCACCGGCGGTGGCTGGGGAACACCGCCTCAGCAACGCCACCCCTTCGGGCCCTGCGCGCGCTCGTAACGCTACGAACCGGCCTGATTGAGAGCCAGGGCCAATCGGCAAATGGCCCGGATGGACTAGTCACGGCATCGCTCGGTGGCAGCCCTCAGCCCATGCGGGCGGCCGTCGAGGTCCCGAACCGCCCCGCGGTGAGGCGCTTGA
>DATAKR010000059.1:0-2216 GCA_036261495.1 Acidimicrobiales bacterium
CCCGCTTCGTGGCGTCCGCGTCCCGCGCCGCCGAGCGAGAGGGTGGCGAGCAGGCCCAGGACGAGGAAGCCCGCGGCGGTGAAGGCGGCGTAGCTCGTCGCGTCGGAGAACGCGTCCTTGGCGACGGGGGCCACCGGAGCCGTACGCGGGTTGCTCGCGAGCGCGGGGATGGCACCGCCCGCGCTCTCCACGACGGCGTTGACCACGGCCGTGCGCGCGGAGGCCGGCACGCCGAGGTCGGACAGTCCGGCGTCGAGCCGGGCACCGGCCGAGGTGAAGAGCACCGTGCCGAGGATGGCGATGCCGAGGGCCGAGCCGACCTGGCGGGCGGTCGACTGCAGACCGGAGCCCTCCCCGCTGCGCTGCACGGGCACGTCCACCAGGACGACGCCGGTCAGCTGGGCGGTCGCGAGGCCGACCCCGAAGCCGTAGACGAAGAGGCACGGCACGAGCGCCGCCCACGACGTGGACGGGCCGATGACCAGGCCCAGGCTCGCCACTCCGACGATCTCGGCGACGATGCCGACGCGCACGATCGCGGGGGGCGTCAGCCGCTTGCTGAGCACCGCGACGAGACCGCTCGCGCCGAACGAGCCGAGCGCGAGGGCGAGCAGCACCAGGCCGGTCTGGAAGGCCGTGTAGCCGAGGACGTTCTGCAGCCACAGCGGCAGTGACAGCACGATCCCGAACTCGCCGAGGCTGACGATCATCGCGGCGATGTTGCCGTTGCGGAACGAGCGGATGGCGAAGAGGTCGAACCGGAAGAGGGTCGGGCGCCCCGCGGCCGTACGCCGCAGGGTGCGCACCACGAACACGGTGCCCGCCAGGAGCGTGACCGCGAAGGCGACCGCGACCGGGGAGAGACCGCTCGACCACGTCCACGGGCCGAGCTCGAAGGGCTTGACCAGGCCCCACCACCCGTAGGTGCGGCCCTCGATGAGGCCGAAGGCCAGCGTCGCGAACGTGACGGCGGACAGCACGGCCCCGAGTGCGTCGATGCGGCCGAGCACCTGCCCGCGGGACTCGTCGACGAAGAGGAGCACCCCGACGACGATGAGCAGGCCGATCGGCAGGTTGATCCCGAACGCCCACCGCCACGAGAACGAGGTCGTGAGCCAGCCGCCGAGGAGCGGCCCCACGGCCACCATGCCGCCGATGGTCGAGCCCCAGACGGCGAACGCGATGCCCCGCTCGCGCCCGGTGAAGCCGGCGTTGACGAGCGAGAGCGTCGTCGGCAGGATCATCGCCCCGCCGAAGCCCTGGACGATGCGGGCGCCGATGAGGGCGCTGCCCGACCCGGCGACGGCCGCCAGCACCGAGGCACCGACGAAGACGGCGACGCCGATGAGCAGCATCCGGCGCCGCCCGATGCGGTCGGCGACCGTGCCCCAGACGAGCAGGGTGGCGGCGAAGACGAGGGTGTAGGACTCCTGCACCCACTGCACCTGCGACGAGGTGAGCCCGAGGTCGTCGACGATGTAGGGCACGGCGACGTTGACGATCGTCGAGTCGACGATGATCAGCGCCACCGCGACGCTGATCGCGACCAGTCCCCACCAGCGCCGGTTGTGTCCCCCGCGGACTGCCGGCGTGGAGCTCGCCTCGTGGCTCATGGTTCCTCCATATGTTCAGGTGATCTAAACATATGGAAGCAGTAAGGTGCGGTCATGGCAATCCCGCCTCCCGACAGCCCGCCCCGCCGCTCCCACGAGCCCGAGACCTGGGCCCTGCGAGCGCTCGGCGCAGCCGAGGCGGAGGCCTCCGGCGCCCTCGCCCGGCGCATGCGGATGCACCCGACCGACCTGTCGGCGATGAGCCACGTCGCCGCCTCGGACGGGCGCCTCGGGCCCCGCGAGCTCAGCACCCGGCTCGGCATCACGCCGGCGGCCGTGACCGACGTCGTCGACCGCCTCGAGGCGGCGGGCCACCTGCTGCGCGAGCGCGACACCGCCGACCGGCGCCGGGTGCGGCTCGTCCCCACCGAGGCGGCGGCCTCCGAGGTGCGCGGCCAGCTCCGGAGCCTGCTCGACCGGCTCGACGCCCTGACCGAGGAGTTCACGCCCGAGGAACGGGGCGCGATCCACCGGTACCTGCAGGCCGCGGCGGAGGCGTACCACCGGTTCGCCGTCGACGACTGACGGCGGGCGACGACTGACGGCGGGCGACGACTGGCGCCGACGGAGGCAGGCGCCGACGGGCGACATCAACGGGACATG
>DATAKR010000064.1:0-7169 GCA_036261495.1 Acidimicrobiales bacterium
CTTCGCGAGCCCGGGACGGGCACCCTTCTCGTAGTCCCACGTGAAGATGGCGTCGGCGTTGTCCTTCACGGCGTGGAGGATCGAGTCGACGTCGGTGTTGGTGATGGCGAGGATGGCCTCGAGGTCGTCGACCTCGGCCCGGTCGATCATCTCGTCGTAGGTGGACACTGAGACTCCTTCGCGAAGTGGCCGGCGGTTGCCCCAGTCGCAACGAAGGATACGGCGAGAGGTCGTCTACCGCTCGTCGGCGACCCAGTTGCCGTGGAACCCGAACGGCACGCGCACCGGCACGTGGACCTGGGCGATCGGCGGCCCCGTGACGTCCTGCGCGTCGAGGATCGTCAGCGAGGTGCGGGGCGTCGAGCGCGTCTCGTCATGCACGAGGCCGAGCAGCCATCCCCCGTCCTCCTCGCCGGCGCGGTCGGGGTCGGCGACGAAGACGAACTCGCCCGGATGGTTCCCGGCACCGAAGTCATGGACGTCGCGGGTGCCTGCCCGCAGGTCGTGCTTGAACACCCGGGTGTCGTCGTAGGGCATCTGGTGACCGAGCGCGATGGTGTAGCCGAAGCGGTGGCGGGAGCCGAGGATCGACTCGTTGACCCGGCAGAACTCCTGCGACTCCTCGTCGAGCAGCTCGCTGCGCACCTTGCCGGCGGCGAGATCGATCGACCAGCGCTCGAGGCACTGCGTCTTGCCGTCAGCCGGCACCAGGTTGTCGTCGTCGAACACGCTCGACAGCTTCGGCACGTCGACGACGATGCCGCCCGCCTCGTCGTCGTAGGCGTTCATCGGGTGGAACGTGTAACACGTCTCGGTCTCGAACCACCGGATGTCGCCGGCGTCGCCACCGCGCGGCAGCACGCCGACCCGGGCGCCGTTCTCGGGCTTCCACGCGAACGGGAACCCGGTGGTGATCGCCGCCTCGAGGTCGAAGACCGCCGGCTGGTCGAAGAAGAGGACGTGGTCGCGCGTGATGGCGAAGTCGTGCATCGACACCGGCGCCGGGAGGTCGATCGGCTCGGTCACCGTGACCCGGCCGTCGGGCGACAGCACGTGGTAGATGAGGAACGGCGCCTCCCACCAGTACGAGAAGGCGTGCAGCTCGCCGGTGACCGGATCGACCTTGGGATGCGCGGTCATGCCGTGCGGCAGCGTGCCGGCGTCGAGGAGACCGAGCGTGTCGAGCTCGGGGCCGAGCACGTAGGGGTAGCAGCCCTCGGTCAGCGAGAGGATGCGGCCGGCGAACCCGAGCACGTTGGTGTTGCTCGAGTCGTACATGGGCTGGCCGGGGCCGCCGACCGGCTCCTCGCCGAGCGCGGCGCTGACGGCCGCCGTGCGCACCCACCGGTTTCGGTACCAGCTCGCCCGGCCGCCGCGCAGCTCGATGCCGTGGACCATGCCGTCGCCCAGGAACCAGTGGTAGGGCCGGGGCGCCTCGCCGACGGGGTTGGGCCCCGTGCGCAGATACCGGCCGGCGAGGGCCGGCGGGATCCGGCCCTCCACCTCGAGCTCGCCCCCCGCCACGGTGACCTCGCGGTCGACGGGGGCGTAGCCGCCCTCGAGATACCTGCTCGTGCTCGACGCCGGCTCCGGCATGACGCGCCCCCTCGTCCCTTGCTCACTCGTTGTCGGTCCCACTCGTTCTGCAGGCACTGGCGCGGCCGGTGGCCGCGGCCCTGCCTGCAGAACGGATCTTGTCGGCGGCAAGATAGGTCCGCCGGCCTGATCTTGTCAACGGATAGATCCGGCCTACGCTGGCGGCGTGGACCGCGCCGTCGCCGACCGTCCTTACCACCACGGCGACCTGCGCCGGGCCCTGCTCGACGAAGCCGTCGCCGTCATCGCCGCCGAGGGCCCGAGCGTCCTCAGCCTCCGCGACCTCGCCCGGCGGATCGGCGTGTCGCACGCGGCGCCGGCGCACCACTTCGGCGACAAGCGTGGCCTCCTCGGCGCGGTGGCCGCCGAGGGGTTCGACCTGCTCGCCACCGCGCTCGAAGCGGCCTACGAGCATCGGGGCGACTTCCTCGAGGTCGGCCTCGCCTACGTGCGGTTCGCCGTCGACCACCCGGCGCACTTCGAGGTCATGTTCCGCCGCGACCTGTACGCGGCCGACGACGAGGAGGTGCAGGCGGCGGAGCGCCGCGCCGAAGCCGTCCTCTACGGGCCCATCGCCGCGCTCGTCCCCGGCGCCGACGTGGTCGGTGTCGGCGTGGCCGCGTGGTCGCTCGTGCACGGCTTCGCCACCCTGTGGCTGAGCGGCAACCTTCCCGGCCTGCTCGGCGCCGACGCGGATGCCGCCGCCCGCCGGGTCGTCACCAAGCTCTTCGTGAAGGACTAGGACCGGCGGCGTGGAGCCTGTCGGATGACCCCGCGGCGGCACCTCCTCGTCGTGTTCCACTCCCAGTCGGGCGGGGCGGCGGCGATGGGCGACGCGGTCGTCGAGGGAGCGCGCCGCCCCGACATCGAGGGCGTCGACGTGCGGGTCCGGCCGGCGCTGGAGGCGGACGCCTCCGACGTGCGGTGGGCCGAGGCGCTCGTTCTCGGCACGCCGGAGAACTTCGGGTACATGAGCGGGGCGGTGAAGTACTTCTTCGATCGCGTCTACTACGAGGTGATCGACACCGCCCGGGGCCTCCCCTACGCGTTGTTCGTGAAGGCCGGCCACGACGGCGCCGGCGCGGTCAGCAGCGTGGAGCGGATCGTGACGGGGCTGGCCTGGCGACGGGTCCAGCCGCCGCTCGTCGTGGTCGGCGACCTCCGCGACGACCCCCTCGACGCCTGCCGGGACCTGGGCATGACGATGGCGGCCAGCCTCGACGTCGGGCTGCTCTGAGCGAGGAACACCGCACCGCCCGTCCGCGTTGGTCTCCGGTATGGCATCCATGGACCTCGCCGCCGCCGAGCGTGCTGCGATCTGCGACACCCTCGAGCGCCTCGGGCCCGACGCGCCGACCCTCTGCGAAGGCTGGACGACCGCCGACCTCGTCGCCCACCTCGTCGTCCGCGAGAACGACGTGCTCGCCGGCCCCGGGATCCTGCTCCCGCGTCTGTTCGGATCGCTGACCGACAAGCGGATGGCGGCAGCCAAGAAGCGCGGCTTCGCGGCCAACGTCGCCACTGTCCGTCGCGGGCGGGGGATCGTGATGAAGCTCGCGCCCGCGGTCGTCGACGTCGCCGAGTTCTACATCCACGACGAGGACTGCCGGCGCCCCAACGGGGAGGGCCCCCGGCCGGTCGAGGCCGAGCGCGAGGACGCGCTGTGGTCGTGGGTCGCCCGCCTCGGGCGCGCCTTCGCGCGCAAGGTCGACGCCGGCGTGCGCATCGAGACGCCCGACGGGCGGTCGCGCGACCTGAAGGGCGGCGACAAGGTCGTCGTCCTGCGCGGGCCGGCGTCGGAGCTGGTGCTCTACCTCACCGGCCGCCGCGATGCCGCCAAGGTCGAGGTGGCCGGCGATGCCGAGGCCATCGCCGCGCTCGAACGGGCCCAGCTGTCGCTGTGAGCCCGGGCCGCCGGCGCGCCGGCGGCGCCGTCGCTCACGACGCGATCGGCAGGCCGAGGATCTTCCAGCCGACGTCGGGGAACCCGGCGGCATCGGCGGTCCGCGCCGACGCCAGGTTCGACGGCGCGTGCAGGTAGGTGGCGACGGCACCCTCGTCGGCGACGCGCCGCGCGGCCTGGGCCACGAGTCGCTTGGCGAGTCCCCGGCCGCGGAGGTGCTCCTCCGTCGCGACGGCGAGCTCCTGACCGTGTTGGTCGTGGATCTTGCGGCCCACGCCGGCGCCGTAGCGACCGTCGTCGTCCCATGCGACGAGCACCTCGCCGTTGAACGGATGCAGCCACTCGGGAACGCGGGGATCGTCGGTCGGGACCCACTCGCCGACGTCGCCGAGATCGCGGAGCTCATGACACCAGCGGAAGATCCCGCGGAACAGCGGCGTGCCCGGCCGCCCGAACACCGCCCCGATGCCCGCGCCGACGGCGTCGAGGTCCGCGCCGAGCGCCCGGACCTCGGCGGCCTGGTCGGGCGGCACCGAGAGGACGGCGGCCTCGGGCGTGGCCACGCCCGCCACGGTGAACATCCGACCGTCCCACCCCGGTGTCGTCCGCTTCTCGCTGCCGACGACGTCGAGCTCCGACGACGGCGGCCACGCGCCGAGCCACGTCGACAGGTGGGCCTCGAGGCGTTCGAGCAGTACAGGGTCGGGTTCCACGGGAGCACCGTAGGCGGCGGCGCGTGGAACGCTCAGGGGCGAGCCTCGTAGAACGCGTTCACCGGATGGTCGAGCGGCACCACGCGGAACGAGCCGAAGCCCGCCCGGGTGACGAGGTCGCGCATCGCCGGCTCGGGAAGACCGCACGTGCCCAGCCCGGCGCCGTCAGGGTGGGCGAGCGCCGACGACATGCACGAGTACACCGACATCGAGTACATCATCGCCGCCAGCTGTGCGCGCTCGAGGTTGCCTTCGAAGGTCGGCGCGCAGCGGATGTCGGCGATGAACCACGTGCCGTCGTCACGCAGCGCCCGGCGCACCGCGGCCGCGGCCTCCTCGGGATGGGTCATGTCGTGGAGGCAGTCGAACGTGCACACCAGATCGAAGGAGGCGTCGGCAGGCAGCGGGTGGGTGTCGACGTGGTGGAACGTCACGTTGTCGACGCCGGCCTCGGTGCGGTGGGCCTCGGCCCGCTCGATGGCGTGGGCCGACAGCTCGTAGCCGTGGAACGCCGACGACGGGAACGCCTTGGCCATCTCGACCAGCGCGACGCCGGAGCCGCACCCCACGTCGGCCACGTTGGCGCCGGCGTGGAGCCGGTCGACCACGCCGTCGAGCATCGGGAGCGCGACCGGGACGAGGAGGTGCCGGTACCAGTTCCCGAAGATCCGCTCGGTGTCCTCCGCCGCCTCCGGACCCCGCTCGTCGAACGACAGGCCGCGACCCGACCGGAACGCGTCCTCGAGGCGCGGCAGGAGCCCGAGACGGTTCGGCAGCGCCACGAAGTTGCCACCGAGGTAGAAGAGGCTGTCGGGGTCGGCGAGCAGCGCGGCGACCTCGGGCGACAGGACGAACCGCTCGTCGCCGGCGTGGTCGACGACGCCGGCCGCCGCCTGCCCGAAGAGCCACTCGCGCACCCAGCGCTCGTGCATGCCGACCTTCGCCGCCAGCTCGTCGCTGGTGAGGGGGCCGGCGCCGTCCATGGCCTGGTAGAGCCCGAGGCGGAGGCCGAGCGCCACCATCCCGGCGACGTGGGCACCGGTCATCATGGCCCCGAGGCGGTCGAGGGCCTCCGAGAAACGGGAGTGGTCGATCGTCGTCACGCCGCGAACGGTAGCCCCGACACCGGGCAGAATCGCCGACGTGCACGACCAGGTCGAGGCCGGCGAGACCGGGGATGACGCCGCCCGAGCGGATCCCGCCGGCCCCGGCCGCGAGGAGATCACCGCCGCCGCGCACCGGGTGGCGCCATACGTGCGGCACACACCGGTCATCGCGCTCGAGCCCGCCTGGCGCGGCGTCCCCGGTTCCGTCGTGCTGAAGCTCGAGCTCCTCCAGCACACCGGATCGTTCAAGCCGCGCGGCGCGCTCAACCGGATCCTCGACGCCGCGGTGCCTGCATCGGGGGTGATCGCGGCGTCGGGCGGCAACCATGGCCTCGGCGTCGCCTACGCGGCTCGCGCCCTCGGGCACCGCGCCGAGGTGTTCGTGCCCGAGACGACGAGCCGCGTGAAGATCGACCGGCTGCACGAGCTCGGCGCCGACGTCGTCGTCACGGGCACCTACTACGCCGACGCCCTCTCGGCGAGCGAACGACGGGTCGAGGAGACCGGCGCGCTCGTCGTCCACGCGTACGACCAACCCGACGTCGTCGCCGGCCAGGGAACGGTGGGTCGCGAGCTCGACGACGACGCGCCGGGACTCGACACCGTCGTGGTCGCCGTGGGAGGCGGTGGTCTGATGGCCGGCATCACCTCGTGGTTCGCGGGCAGCGTGCACGTCGTCGCCGTCGAACCGGAGGGGGCGCCGACGCTCCACCACGCGCTCGCCGCCGGACATCCGGTCGACGTCGATGTGGCCGGGCTCGCCGCCGACTCCCTCGGTGCACGCCGCATCGGTTCGATCGCCTACGCCGTCGCGAGGCGGCACCGCGTCGAGAGCGTGCTCGTGACCGACGACGCGATCGCGTCGGCCCAGCGGGCGTTGTGGACCGACCTGCACGTGATGGCCGAACCGGGCGGCGCCGCCGCCGTCGCCGCCCTGGTCGCCGGCGTCTACGTTCCGGCCGGCGGGGAGCGCGTCGGGGTGGTCGTGTGCGGTGGCAACGTCGATCCCGCCACGGTCACCCGCTGAGCACCCGCTCGTGACGTTGGGCCCTGGCGCGCCCGGCGAGCCCCATCCCACGCTCGCGGCATGAGAAGGGTCGTCATCCTCGGCGCGGGAGGCCGCGACTTCCACGACTTCAACACGGTCTTCCGTGGTGATCCGACGGTCCGCGTCGTCGCCTTCACGGCGGCGCAGATCCCCGGCATCGCCGGGCGCAGCTACCCGCCGTCACTCGCCGGCGCCGCCTATCCGGACGGGATCCCGATCGTGGCCGAGGAGGAGCTGGCCCGGCTCGTCCACACCGAGGCCGTCGACGAGGTGGTCCTCGCCTACTCCGACCTCTCGCACGAGGACGTCATGCACAAGGCATCGATCGCCCTCTCCGCCGGCGCCGACTTCCGCCTGATCGGACCGAAGGCGTCGATGCTGCACTCGTCGAAGCCAGTGGTTGCGGTCTGCGCCGTGCGCACGGGGTGCGGCAAGAGCCAGACGACGCGCCGCGTCGGCGAGGTCCTCCTCGCGGCCGGCCTGCGCGTCGCGCTCGTTCGTCACCCCATGCCCTACGGCGACCTCGACCTGATGCGCGTACAGCGGTTCGCATCGATCGACGACATCGACGCCGCGCACCCGACCATCGAGGAGCGCGAGGAGTACGAGCCTCCGGTGCGGATGGGGATGGTGATGTACGCCGGCGTCGACTACGCGGCGATCCTCCGCGAGGCCGAGCGCGAGGCCGACGTGATCGTGTGGGACGGCGGCAACAACGACTTCTCGTTCTACGCGCCCGACCTCCTGATCACCGTCGTCGACCCGCTCCGCCCCGGTCACGAGCTGCGCTTCCATCCCGGCGA
>DATAKR010000071.1:0-19158 GCA_036261495.1 Acidimicrobiales bacterium
GCGGCGCGCGCCACGGGCACCGACCCGTGGCCGTACGCGTCGGCCTTCACGACGGCGCACACCTCGGCGCCGGCTGCGATCCGGCGGACCTCGACGATGTTGTGGCGCACGGCGTCGAGGTCGACCTCGGCCCAGGCGGGCCGGTAGGCGATCGTCATGCCCCGACCTCCGAGACGACCCACGGGAGCGCCTCCACCACGTCACCGGCCACGAGGCCGACCTCGGGGCCGCGCCGGCCGGCGAGGCCGTGCACGCAGGCGCCGAGCGCGGCCGCGTCGAGCGGCCGCATCCCCATGGCGCAGAACGCGGCGATCACGCCGGTCAGCACGTCGCCGGTGCCCGCGGTGGCAAGGGCCGGCCCGCCGGTGTCGGAGAGGTGCACGGTGCCGTCGGCGTCGGCGACGACGGTGAGCGGTCCCTTGAGCAGCACGGTCACGCCCAGGCGGGAGGCGAGGGCGCGGGCCGCGCCGATCCGGTCGGGCCCGGGCGCCTCGCCGGCCACGCGCTGGTACTCGCCGGCGTGCGGGGTCAGCACGGTCGGCGCCCGGCGGGCACCGAGCACGTCGCCGGCCCGGTCGCCGAGGGCCACAAGGGCGTCGGCGTCGACCACGAGCGGTAAGGGGCAGCGGGTCACGAAGGCGCGGACCTCGTCCTGGGTGGCCGGGTCGCGCCCGAGCCCCGGACCGATGGCCGCCGCCGCCATCCGGTCGCAGGCGTCGAGCGCCGCCGCCGCCCACCTCTCCGCCGGCAGCGTCACGGTGACCACCTCCGATGCCGGCAAGACCCGGGGATCGGCGCCGGGCACGGCGAGCCGGCAGTACCCCGAACCGGCGCGCATGGCGGCCGACGCGGTGAGGTGTGCGGCCCCCGTCATGCCGGGCGACCCGGCGACGGCGAGCACGGCTGCCCAGTACTTGTGCGCGTCGCGCGGCCGTCGCGGCAGGCGTGACGCGACGTCGCCGCCCTCGACGAGCCACGAGCGCGACCCCGAGACGTCGAGTCCGATGTCGGCCACGCTCACCGCTCCGCTCGAGGTCGCACCGTCGGCGAGGAGGAGCCCCGGCTTGAGCGCCGCGAACGTGACCGTCGCGTCAGCGACGACGGCGCCGTCGCACGCCGCCCCGGTGAGCCCGTCGACGCCCGAGGGGATGTCGGCGGCGAGCACGAAGGCCCCGCCCGGATCGGGCGCGCGGTAGACGCCACGGAAGCCGGTGCCGTAGGCGGCGTCGATCACGAGGTCGCAGCGCGGCAGCACCTCGGGCGCGTCGGCGGCCTCCAACACCTGCACGCGCACGCCGCGCGCCGCCAGCCGGCGACCCGCGTCGCGACCGTCGGCGCCGTTGTTGCCCTTGCCGGCGACCACCACGACCCGGCGCCCGTAGGCGCCGCCGAGCACGTCGAGGGCGGCCCGTGCCAGGGCGGCACCCGCGCGGCCGACGAGCACGTCGACCGGATCCGGCGCGGCGGCGTCGACGGCGCGCATCTCCTCGGGCGTCACGACCGGGATCATCCGGTGGCCACCACCACCACGAAGGCCACGAGGTCGGAGTGGGTGATCGACACCTTCCACCCGGTCACCCCCCGGCGCTCCGCCAGCTCGGCGGCGCGACCGCCGAGGCGAAGCGAGGGCTCGCCGGAGCGAGCCTTCACGACCTCGACGTCGTGGAACCTGAAGGCCCCGAGGCCGACGCCGAGCGCCTTCATCGTGGCCTCCTTGACGGCGAAGCGGGCGGCGAGACGCTCGGTCGGGTCGCGCTTCCGCAGCGCGTAGGCGCGCTCGGCGTCGGTGAACACGCGCTCGACCATGCCCGGCGTCCGCTTCAGCGCCAGCCGGAAGCGGTCGAGGTCGACGACGTCGGTGCCGATGGCGACGATCCCGTCCCCCATCAGGACGATCGCCAGCGGCGGGCCAGGACGTGCACGGGCTCGACGAGCAGATCGACGAGGTCGACGTCGTCGAGGAGGTCGTCGCGGAACGACGGCTCGGTCTCGGTGACGGCATCGACGATGGCGTTGTACCGGTTGCGGTAGCCGGTGAGCACGCGGCGCGCCGTCGAGGCGTCGAGGCGATCGGCGAAGCGCACGTGCATGAGGGTGATGCCCGTCACCTGGCTGTCCTTGGTCTCGGGCACGATCACGATGGTCCGTCCGTCCCGGGCACCCCGGCTGACCGTCACCTCGCGCTCGAAGGCGGCGCGGCGCTTCGTGCCCTTCAGCGAAGGATCGCGGTCGGTGCGCGAGGGCAGGTCGCGGGCGATGCCACCGGAGTCGATCCGCTGGATCGTCGCCGTGCCGGCGGCCACGTCGCCGTCGACGGTGTAGCGCGACCACCCGGTCACCTCGACGACCGCGGCGTCGAGCTCGACCAGCGTGCGCAGAGCCCGGTAGCCGACGCGCTCGCGCGAGGCGCCGGCGGCGAGTACCTCGGCGACGAGGGGCACCTTCGAGTAGCTGTCCTCCGACCGTGAGATGCCGACGGTCACCGTCTTCGCCTGGTGCTTGATGGCGTCGACGGGCCGGGTGAGCTCGTCGATGCCGTCGGAGAGCGCGTCGAGGAGATCGTCGACGAGCGCCTCGGGCGAGCCCACCTTCCCGTACTCGAGCTCGTAGGCGTCGAGGGGAACGCTGCCCCGGCCATACCGAAGCAGCGACGCCAACCGCACCGCCGTGCTGGCCTCGAGGTGACCGTCGAGCGCGCCGCTGCGCAGCTCGGCGAAGAACCGGTCGGCGAGCGGCGTCACGTCGGTGACCAGCCGCTGATAGAGCTCGTGCGGGTCGCCGCCATCGGTGACGTTCGCCTCCACCGCGCCGCGGATCTCGCGCAGGAACCGGGCCTGAGCGTCGATGGCAACCGCGGCTTCGTAACCGAAGAGGTGGCCGGCCATGGCCGTGAGCACGAAGTCGAGGTCGGGGTGGACCGCCGGCACCTCGAGCAGCTCGACCGCGGCCTCGAACCGGCTCTCCCCCTCGCTCGCGATCACGACGGGCGCCGCCTTGTGCGCCCGGAAGATCGCGACCTCCTTGGCGACGTCGTCGGCGTTGGCGCCGGCGAGTCCCGCGGCGCACACCACGATCATCGGCTCGGAGGAGAGGTCGATGTGCTTCTTGTCCTCGGTGGCATCGCAGGGGATCGCCTTGTAGCAGAGCTCGCTCAGCTTGATCCGCAGCTCGGCCGCGGCCACCTTGTTCGGTCCGTTCCCCACCACGGCCCAGTAACGCCGGGGCGGGCCCTGGCGAGCGGCCGCGGCCGCGATGCGATCACGGGTGGCGAGCACCCGCTCCATGGCATCGGGCAGGCGCCGCAAGCCCTCGAGCACCTCGGCGCCGCGGTGGCGGTCACCGGCACCGGCCATTGCGGCGAAGCCCCACGCGAGCAGCGCCCCGGCGATCACCTGGGCGTAGAAGGCCTTGGTCGAGGGGACCGCCATCTCGACGTCGCGACCATCCGACGTGTAGAGCACCCCGGCCGACTTCTCCACCAGGTCGCTGTTCCGCCGGTTCACGATCCCGACGACGAGGGCGCCGCGCCCCCGCGCCAGGTCGACCGTGCGGTTGGTGTCGGTCGTGGTGCCCGACTGGCTGATCGCCACGACGAGCGTGTCGGACATGTCGTCGACGAGCCCGAATCCCGACAGCTCGGTGGCCGGCATGGCGCGAACGGACGCCAGCGCCGGCCCGAAGGCGTCCTCGAAGAACGCGGCGACCGCCTGGCCGGCCACGGCGGCGGTGCCCTGACCGGTCACGATCACGCGCCGGATCCGCCCGGCCGCCAGGGCGGTCTCCACCGCGGGCGGCAACGTGGCCGAGGGGAGCCGCACGGCGAGGAGCCCGTGCCGCTCCTCGAGCTTGCCGCGCAGGGTCTTGCGCACCGACTGCGGCGCCTCGCCGATCTCCTTGAGCAGGAAGTGCGGCGCACCGCCGCGGTCGATGTCACGCGTGGTGATCTCGGCATGCGCGAGGTCGTCCTCGGTCACCGGGAGCTCGGTGCCGTCGTACGCGACCCGCCGGATCCCGGCGATCGTGCCGGCGCCGTCGCGCCGGATCACGACGACCTGCCCGGCCGAGCCGTCACGCCCGCTCGGCGCCTCCCCTTCCATCCGAAGGTAGGTGTCGGCGACCTCGACCAGCCCGTAGGGCTCGCTGGCGACGACGAACGCGTCCTCGGCCAGGCCGATGCACAGCGCCTGGCCGCTCCCCCGCAACGCGAGCTCGAGCGCGCCCGGGTCGACCGCCGACGAGGCGGCGATCGCCACCGACCCGTCGAAGCGGGCGACCGTGCGCCGGAAGGCGTCGTCGACGTCGGCGCCGGCGAGCACCTCGCGCGCCACGAGCGTGGGGATGACCTTGGCGTCGGTGGTGATCTCCGGCGCGATGCGGAGTCGCTCGGCCGTCTTCAGGTCGAGGTAGTTGTCGACGTCGCCGTTGAGCGCGGCGACGACGTAGGGCGCACGATCGGCACCGGCCTCGGCGGAGTCGAGCGGATGGGTGTTGGGCTCGGAGATGATGCCGACGCTCGCCCAACGGGTGTGCCCCAGCACCGTGACCGACGCCGCCGGCGCCGACACGGCCCGGCGCAGGAGGGCGTCGCCGCGTATCGCCGCCCGCAGCACCGCGGTGTTGTCGCCGAGCTCGCCGATCTCGGCCGCCGCCTTGTAGACGAACCCGAGGCAGCCGCCCTCGACGCGGACGCTGCCACCCCGGAACAGGGGATCCGACCGGCGCTCGACCTCGGCGACGATCTCGGGGGCCGAGACGTCGAGCCCGTGGCCGTCGACGAGCAGGTGCAGGCCCGCCGAATCGCGTCCCCGCACCTCGAGGCGGTCGATCGCGGCCAGTGCGATCTGCACGGAGAGATAGGCCGCGACGGCGGGCTCGGAGTGGGCGTCGCCGGCCAGGTCGCGAACCGCCGCCACCGAGCCGAGCCGGTCGTGGCCGACCGCCCACGTGGCGTCCTTGAGCCGGACGAGCGCGGCGTTGACCGCCTCCAGGTCGCCTTCGGCGACCCGCCCGGCGTCGAGGGCGATCTCGAGGTCGCGGATCCGGGCCTCGAACCGGCCGATCCGCTCGGCGACGGCGGAGCCGAGGCCCTCGACCCCGATCAGCGCCAGCGCACCCGCGGTGCCACGGAGCTTGGCATCGACATCGGCGACGGCGTCGGCCGCGGCCGTGATCGCGACCAGCAGGCCGCCCTCCTCGGAGGAGAACCGCTCCCATGCGCCGTCGAGGGGGTCGACGAGATCGGCACCGGCGGGAACCGCGCGCTCACGGTCGCGGCGCAGGACAGCGATGATTCCGCACATCGGTGCTCCTCTCGGGGACCGGACGAGTCTACGAAAGCGCCGGCGTTCGACGAGACGGCCGGCTACGCCTCGGCGCCGAGGGCGCGGGTGACGGCCTCGATCAGCCGCCGCACCGCGGCGTCGGCCGCGTCGGGCGTCGGCGCCTCCACCATGACGCGCACGACGGGCTCGGTGCCGCTCGGCCGCAAGAGGACCCGGCCGTGGTCGCCCAGCTCCCGCTCGACCGCGGCGACCTCCTCCCACACCGCGGTCGCGCCGGCGAGGCCGTCACGCTCGGCGACCCGCACGTTGCGCAGCACCTGGGGCATCGCGGTCATGGCGGCGGCCGCCAGGTCGCGCAGCGGCCGCCCGCGGCGGGCGACGAGGTCGCACAGCAGGAGGCCGGTGAGCATGCCGTCGCCCGTCGTGGCCAGCTCGCGGTAGATGACGTGACCCGACTGCTCGCCGCCGAGCGACCAGCCGCCCTGCTCGAGCGCCTCCAGCACGTAGCGGTCGCCGACCTTGGTCTCGACCACGTGGATGCCGGCCGCGGTCATGGCGAGGCGCAGGCCGAGGTTGCTCATCACCGTGACCACGAGCGTGTCGTCCGCCAAGCGGCCGCGCTCGCGCAGGTCGGTGGCCGCCAGGGCGAGGATGTGATCGCCGTCGACCAGATCGCCGGCCGCGTCGATGGCGAGCACACGGTCGGCGTCGCCGTCGAAGGCCAGGCCGAGGTCGGCGCCGGCCGCCCGAACCGCCTCCTGGGCCACCTGCGGATGGGTCGATCCGCAGCCGTGGTTGATGTTGGTGCCGTCGGGCGCGGCGTGGAGGACGGTGACGTCGGCGCCGGCGCGCCGGAACACCTCGCCGGCCAGCGCGCTCGCCGCACCGTTGGCGCAGTCGAGCACGATGCGGAGACCGCCGAGGGAGCGTCCTTCGAGCGCCGCGAGCACGTGGTCCTCGTAGATGGCGACGGCATCGGGGTCGGCATCGATCCGGCCGACTTCGGCGCCGACCTTGGCGTCGGCACCCGAAGGCGTGCCCGAGTGCGCGCCCGCGGCGAGGATCTCGCGCAGCTCGGCTTCGAGCTGCTCCTCGACCTCGTCGGACAGCTTGCGACCGCCGGCGGCGAACAGCTTGACGCCGTTGTCGGGATACGGGTTGTGCGAGGCGGAGATCACGGCCCCGGGCAGCTCGCGGGCCGCGCAGGCGGCGGCGACGGCCGGCGTCGGCACGACGCCGAGGTCGACCACGCCGGCGCCCTCGGCGGCGAAGCCGGCCGCCAAGGCGGCGGCGAGCAGCGGGCCCGAGACGCGCGTGTCGCGGCCGAGCTGCCACGGACCGGCCCCGAGCACGCGCGCCGCGGCGCGGCCGAGCGCGAGGACGAGCTCGGGCGTGAGGTCCTGGTTGGCGACGCCGCGGACGCCGTCGGTCCCGAACGTCAGGGACACGGCGCGGCGGCTAGCGCTTCGAGTACTGCGGAGCCTTGCGGGCCTTCTTCAGCCCGTACTTCTTCGACTCCTTCTCACGGGCGTCGCGCGTGAGGAACCCGGCCTTCTTGAGCGTGATGCGCAGCTCACCGTCGAGGTCGGCGAGGGCCCGGGCGATGCCGAGGCGCAGCGCGCCGGCCTGGCCCGAGATGCCGCCGCCGGCGATGGTGGCGTCGACGTCGTACTGCTCGGCGGTGGAGGTGAGCCGCAGGGGCTCGGTGACCACCATGCGATGGGTGGCCGACGGGAAGTACTCGTCGATGGGCCGCTTGTTGACGGTGACGGCGCCCGTGCCCGGGCGGAGCCGCACGCGGGCGATCGCCTGCTTGCGACGACCGGTGGTCTGGGTGAGGGGGTTCGGCACTCGATGTCCTCCTAGGACGCGCGCTTCGCGACCGCGGTGAGGTCGAGCGGCGTCGGAACCTGCGCGGCGTGGGGATGGGTCGGACCGGCGTAGACCTTGAGCTTCTTGAGCATCGCCCGGCCGAGGGTGTTCTTCGGGAGCATCCCCTTGACGGCTCGCCGCACCGCCTCCTCCGGCTTCTTGTCGAAGAAGTCGGAGTAGCGCTGGGTGCGAAGGCCGCCGGGATAGCCCGAGTGGCGATAGACGAACTTCTTGTCGGCCTTGCCGGAGGTGAGGACGACCTTGTCGGCGTTGACGATGATCACGAAGTCACCGGTGTCGACGTGCGGGGCGAAGATCGGCTTGTGCTTGCCGCGCAGGACGCGGGCGACCTCCGACGCGAGACGGCCGAGCACCATGCCGTCGGCGTCGACGACGTGCCAGGCGCGCTGGATGTCGGCAGGCTTGGGGGAGAACGTGCGCACGCGAAGTCCTTGAGGTGGGAGATGCTGTCGGCGCTGCGGGCAGGCAGGCCGCGCGGCCGGACGGCGAACCAGTGTAGGAGGTGCGCCGCCACAGCCACAACCGGCCGCGGGATACCGTGCCGGGCGTGATCACCCTCGCCGACATCCGCTCGGCCGCCGAGCAGATCGAGCGGGTGGTACACCGCACCGGCGTCACCTCCAGCGAGGCGCTGGCGCACCTCGCGGGTCGCCCGGTGCTCTTGAAGCACGAGGAGACCCAGCGCACGGGATCGTTCAAGATCCGGGGCGCCTACAACCTGATCTCGCGCCTCCCCGAGCTCGCCACGGAGGTCGTCGCCGCGTCGGCGGGCAACCACGCCCAGGGCGTCGCCCTTGCCGCCTCGCTCACCGGTCGCCGGTCGACGATCTTCATGCCGGCGAACGCGCCCCTGCCGAAGACCGAGGCCACCCGGGGCTACGGCGCCGACGTGCGCCTCGAGGGCGAGGTCGTCGACGACTGCCTCGCGGCGGCCCAGGCCTACGCCCACGACACCGGCGCCGTCTTCGTCCCGCCGTTCGACCATCCGCTCGTGATCGCCGGCCAGGGCACGATCGGGCTCGAGATCGCCGCCGACGCACCCGACGCCGACGTCGTCGTCGTGCCGATCGGCGGCGGCGGACTGATCTCCGGTGTGGCGACGGCGCTGGCCCACACCCGCCGCGGCGTCAGGGTGGTCGGCGTCGAGGCGGCCGGCGCCGCCAAGATGCGCGCCTCCCTCGCGGCGGGCCACCCGGTGCGGCTCGACGCCATCGCCACCATGGCCGACGGCATCGCCCTGAAGACCCCGTGCGAGCTCACCCTCGCCCACGTCAAGGCCTACGTCGACGACGTCGTGACCGTCACCGAGGAGGAGATCAGCCGGGCCGTGCTCCTCCTGGCCGAGCGGGCCAAGGCCGTGGTCGAGCCGTCCGGCGCCGTCGCGCTCGCGGCCATCCTCGCCGGCCGAGTCGGGGGCACCGGCCCGGCGCTCGCCGTGTGCTCGGGCGGCAACGTCGATCCGCTCCTGCTCATGCGGCTCATCGACCACGGTCTCAGCGCCGCCGGGCGGTACATGCTGCTGCGGATCGTCCTCCCCGACCGCCCGGGCGCGCTGGCGGAGCTCACCGCGCTCGTCGCCGACATGAACCTCAACGTGCTCGAGGTCGAGCACCACCGCGCCGGTGTCCGGCTCGGCGTCGACGAGGTCGAGGTGCTCTTGACGCTCGAGACCCGCGATCCGGCCCATCGCGACGAGACGGTCACCGCCCTTCGCGACGCCGGCCTCCGCGTGGAGCTCGTCCGCTAGTACCGCACGGCCCACAGCAGGAGGCCGTGGGCGGGGGCGACGGGGCCGGCGTGCTGGCGGTCGCCGGTGCGGATGATCCACGCCATGTCGCCGGCGGTCTTGCGCTCGAGGCCGACGTCGACGAGCGTGCCGACGATCGAGCGGACCATGTTGTGGCAGAAGGACGTGGCGGAGATGTCGAACCGCAGCAGGCCGTCGCCGAGGTCGAGCCAGCGGGCGTCGAGCACCTTGCGCACGGTCGAGGCCTGCGGGTCGTCGGGCTTCTTGCAGAACGCCGCGAAGTCGTGCTCGCCGAAGAACGGATCGCATGCCAGCTGCATGGCCCGGAGGTCGAGGGGCGACTCGACGTGCCACGAGGTGGCGGCGAGGAACGGGTCGGGCACCGGCCGGTTCATCACCGTGTACCGGTAGTGGCGGGCGACCGCCGAATGCCGCGCGTCGAACCCCTCCGGCGCGACATCGACGGCGCGAACCGCGATGGTGGTCCGCAGCATCCGGTTGAGCGACCGCTGGAGTGCGTCGAGATCGAGCACCCGGTCGCCGCCGAGAGGATCGGGCACGTCGAAGTGGACGACCTGGCCCCACGCATGCACCCCGGCGTCGGTGCGACCCGCGCACGTCAGGCGCACGGGTACCCGGAGCACGCGCTCGATGGCCTCCTCGAGCGTGCCGGCGACGGTCTTGACGCCAGGTTGGCGCGCGAAGCCCTTGTAGGGGCCGCCGTCGTAGGCGACCGTCATCCGGACGCGAGTCGAGGGCCCCTGCGGGGCCCCCGACGGCGTGAGGTCGTCTTCGTCGAAGAGGCTCACACGAGTTCGATGCGCGCCATGGGAGCGTTGTCGCCGTGGCGCGGGCCGAGCTTGAGGATGCGCGTGTAACCGCCGGGGCGGTCGGCGTAGCGGGGGCCGATGTCGTCGAACAGCTTGTGGGCCATGTCCTTGTCGCGGATGTAGGCGACAACGTCGCGCTGGCGGTAGACACCGCCCTTCTTGGCCTTGGTGATGAGCTTCTCGACGATGGGGCGCAGTGCCTTCGCCTTGGCCTCGGTGGTGACGAGGGCCTCGGCGGCGATCAGCGAGGCGGCCAGGTTGCCGAACATCGCCTTCTGGTGCGCGGCGTCGCCGCCGAAGCGGCGACCCTTCTTCGGGGTGGCGGGCATGGTTCCCTACGCTCCTGTCACTCGCCCTTGCGGCGCAGGCTGAGGCCGCGCTCGTCGAGCTTCTGGATGACCTCGTCGAGCGACTTCTGGCCGAAGTTGGTGATGGCGAGGAGGTCGTCCTCGGTCTTCTCGACGAGCTCGCCGATGCTGTTGACCTGGGCCCGCTTGAGGCAGTTGCGCGGGCGTTCCGACAGGTCGAGGTCCTCGATCGGGAGGTCGAGATCCGGGGAGCCGGTGCGCTCTCCGGCGACCTCGCCGAGCTCGAGGCCCTGGGGCGCCTCGCTCATGTCGGCGACGAGGCCGACGAGCGAGCGCAGCGTGTCGCCGGCGGAGGCCAGCGCCTCACGGGGCGAGATCGACCCGTCGGTCTCGATGTCGAGCACGAGGCGGTCGTAGTTGGTCGACTGCTCGACACGCGTGGGCTCGACGGTGAACGCGACGCGGCGGACCGGCGAGAAGATCGAGTCGACGGGGATCACCCCGATCGTCGTCGACTTCTTGTTGCGGTCGGCTGACACGTAGCCGCGGCCTCGCTCGACGGTGATGTCGACGGCGAGACGGCCCTTGCCGTTGAGCGTGGCGACGTGCAGGTCGGGGTTGAGGATCTCGACGTCGGCGGTCGTCTGGATGTCGCCGGCGGTGACGTCGGCGGGGCCCCGCGCGTCGAGCCGGAGCGTGACCGGCTCGTCGGCCTCGACCCGGAGGACGAGGTCCTTCAGGTTGAGGATGAGGTCGGTGACGTCCTCCTTCACGCCCGGAAGCGTGGAGAACTCGTGCAGCGCGTCGTCGAACCGGACCTGGGTGACGGCGGCGCCGGGGATCGACGACAGCAGCGTGCGGCGCAGCGAGTTGCCGAGCGTGTGGCCGAAGCCGGGCTCGAGCGGGCCGACGGCGAACCGGGCGCGAACGTCGCTCTCCTCGCCGACGGGTTCGACGGAGGGGCGCTGGATGATGAGCATTCGGGAATCAGCTCCTGGGAGGCGCTCGGGGGGGCTTACTTGGAGTAGAGCTCGACGATGAGCTGCTCGCGCACCGGCACGTCGATGTGCTCGCGCAGCGGGAGCTCGAAGATCCGGACCTCGGTGCCGTCGCCACCGGTGCGCTCGAGCCACGGCACGAGCTGGCGGTCGAGCACATCGAGGTTGTGCCGGACGACGACGAGGTTGCGGCTCTTCTCCTTGAGCGACACGGTGTCGCCCTTGCGCACCCGGTAGCTCGGGATGGTGACGCGCTTGCCGTTCACGAGCACGTGGCCGTGACGGACGAGCTGGCGGGCCTGGTTGCGGCTCGAGCCCCAACCGGCGCGGAAGGCGACGTTGTCGAGGCGCAGCTCGAGCATCCGCAGGAGGTTCTCGCCGGTGATGCCCTGCTGGCGGTTCGCCTCCTCGTACAGGTTGCGGAACTGCTTCTCGAGCAACCCGTAGATGCGGCGCGCCTTCTGCTTCTCGCGCAGCTGGATCTGGTACTCGGACTCACGCGGCCGGTCGCGGCCGTGCTCGCCCGGCGGGTAGGGCCGGCGCTCGATCGGGCACTTCATCGAATCGCACTTGGGGCCCTTCAGGAAGAGCTTCATCTTCTCCCGCCGGCACAGGCGGCAGACGGGACCGGTGTAACGCGCCATCTCTCTCTACAGCTCTCTGGGTGCTCGCGGGCTCACACGCGTCGCCGCTTCTTGGGGCGGCAACCGTTGTGAGGAATGGGGGTGACGTCCTTGATGCCGCCGACCTCGATGCCGACGTTCTGCAGCGATCGGATCGCGGTCTCACGACCCGATCCGGGGCCCTTCACGAGCACGTCGACCTTGCGGACGCCGTGCTCCATCGCGGCGCGGGCGGCCTTCTCGGCGGCGAGCTGCGCGGCGAACGGGGTGGACTTGCGGGAGCCCTTGAACCCGACGTTCCCGGCCGACGCCCACGACAGGACGTTGCCCTCGGGGTCGGTGATCGAGACGATCGTGTTGTTGAACGAGCTCTTGATGTGGGCGATCCCGAACGCGACGTTCTTGCGCTCCCGGCGGCGGGGGCGACGCCCGCCCGGCTTCGGCTTAGCCATTGATCAACGCAGTCATCAGTGCTTGCGAACCTTCTTCTTCCCTGCGACGGTCTTCTTGGGGCCCTTGCGGGTGCGGGCGTTGGTGTGCGTGCGCTGGCCGTGGACCGGCAGGCCGCGGCGGTGACGGATGCCCTGGTAGGAGCCGATCTCCATCTTCCGCTTGATGTCGTTCTGTACGTCCCGGCGCAGATCGCCCTCGACCTTGAGGTTGGCGTCGATGTAGGTCCGCAGCCGGTTCACCTCCTCGTCCGTGAGATCGCGGACGCGGGTGTCGGGGTCGATGCCGACGGAACCGCACACCTGCTGTGAGGTGGTGCGGCCGATGCCGTAGATGTAGGTGAGCGAGATCTCCAGCCGCTTCTCGCGGGGGATGTCGACGCCGGCGATACGTGCCACTTCTCTCCTAACCCTGACGCTGCTTGTGGCGCTTGCTGGCGGTGCAGATGACCATCACCCGGCCGTGGCGACGGATCACCTTGCACTTCTCGCACATGGGCTTGACGCTGGGGCGAACCTTCATCGTTCCTACTTGTACCGATAGGTGATCCGACCTCGGGCGAGGTCGTACGGGGTGAGTTCCACCTGGACCCTGTCGCCAGTGAGGATGCGGATCCTGTTCATGCGCATCCGGCCCGAGCTGTGGGCCAGAACCTCGTGTCCGTTGTCGAGGCGCACCTTGAACATCGCATTGGGGAGAGGCTCCACGACCTCGCCTTCCAGCACGATGGCATCCTCTTTGGGCTTGGGCAGATGGTCCTCCTGGACGCAATGCACACTGCTACGACTGCAAACTGCTACAACTGCGAACTGCGGAGGCCCGGCTGGCACTGGGACGCACCGACGCAGGGACGCGCGGGCGCCCGCGGGCCAAGCGAACAGGCTAGCGCGCCGCGCCGCCTTCCTCAATCCAGGGTCAGCACCTCGGGGCCGTCGTCGGTGACGGCGATGGTGTGCTCGAAGTGCGCCGACAGCTGGCCGTCGGCCGTCACCACCGACCAGCCGTCGGGGAGCAGCACCGTCGCCGCCCGCCCGGCGTTGACCATGGGCTCGATCGCGAACACCATGCCGGTCTTGAGCGCGGGGCCGGGGGTGCCCGGCCAGTAGTTGGGCACCTGGGGCTCTTCGTGCATCGCCGTGCCGATGGCGTGGCCGACGTACTCGCGAACGACGCTGAACCCGGCCTTCTCGGCCACTTGCTGCACGGCCCGGCCGATCTCGTGCAGCCGGTTTCCGTCGCGCATCACCTCGATGCCGGCCCAGAGCGACCGCTCCGTGACCTCGAGGAGCTTCTTCGCCAGCGCCGAGACCTCGCCGACCGGCGCCGTGTACGCGGCGTCGCCGTGGTAGCCCTCGATGATCGCCCCGCAGTCGATCGAGATGATGTCGCCCTCGTCGAGGACGACGTCGTCGCTCGGTATCCCGTGCACGATCATGTCGTTGGGCGAGGTGCAGATCACCGCCGGGAACCCGTGGTAGTTGAGGAAGTTCGACCGAGCACCGCGTCGATCGAGCACCTCCCGGGCGATCTTGTCGAGCTGGGCCGTGGTGACCCCGGGCCGGAGCGCCTCGCGGGTCTTCTCGTGCATCTCGGCGACGACCTTGCCGGCGCGCCGCATCTTCTCGATCTCGCCCTGGTTCCGGCGCATCTCCTTCGCCTCTACCCCTGGACCGCGACGCGGCGCTCGTCGATGAGCCGGACGAGCCGGGCGAAGACCTCGTCGGGGTGCCCGGCCCCGTCGACCGACACCAGCGCATCACGCTCGCGGTACCACGCGATCAGTGGTTCCGTCTGCTCGTCGTACAGCGCCAGGCGCCGGCGGATGGCGTCGGGCCGGTCGTCCTCGCGCTGCACGACCTCGCCGCCGCAGTGGTCGCAGGTCCAGTTGACGTGGGGCGGGCTCGCCACGCTGTAGATCGCGCCGCACACCTCGCACACCCGCCGCGATGCCAACCGGTCGAGGACGAGGTCGGTCGCGACCTCGAGATCGATGGTGACGTCGAGGGCGCGGACCGTGCCGAGGATCTCGTCGAGCGCTTCGGCTTGACCGACGGTGCGCGGGAAGCCGTCGAGGATGAAGCCCCGGTGCGCGGTGTCGTCGAACTCGAGCCGCTCCTGGACCACACCGATCATGACCTCGTCCGGCACGAGCTCGCCGGCGTCCATGTACTCCTTGGCCTTCTTGCCGAACTCGGTCATCGCCCGCGCCGCGGCCCGGAGCATGTCGCCGGTCGAGATGTGCGGCACGACGTAGTGGCGCGCCAGGCGCGTGCACTGCGTGCCCTTCCCGGCGCCTTGCTTGCCGAGGATGACGATCCTGACGCCGGGGACCACTGATCTACTTGCGGAGGAACCCGTCGTAGTTGCGCATCATGAGCTGGCTGTCGATCTGCTTCATCGTCTCGAGCGCGACGCCGACGGCGATCAGGAGGGTGGTGCCTGCGAACGGGAAGTTGTTGATGTTCGCGGTCTTCAGCGCGATCGCCGGCAGGAGGGCGATGAAGGCGAGGAAGAGCGCGCCGGGCAGCGTGATCCGGTTGAGGATGTTGGACAGGTGCCGCTCCGTCGGGGGGCCGGGGCGGATGCCCGGGATGTAGCCACCCTGCTTCCGGATGAAGTCGGCCTGCTGGTGCGGATCGAACGTGATCGCCGTGTAGAAGTAGGTGAAGGCGATGATCAACAGGCCGTAGAGCGTGATGTAGACGATCGAGCTCGGCTGGTAGAGGTTGGCGTTGATCCAGGTCTTGACGCTGGCGCCCCACCCCCCGTTGGGCAGCACGTTCGACAGCAGGATCGGGAACTGCAGCAGCGAGCTGGCGAAGATGATCGGGATGACGCCGGCCTGGTTGACCTTGAGCGGGATGTAGGAGCTCTGGCCGCCGTACATCTTGCGGCCGACGACCCGCTTGGCGAACTGCACGGGGATGCGCCGCTGGCCCAGCTCCATGAACACGATCGCCACCAGGATCACGAGCACCAGCAGCATGATGATCACGAACATGAAGTTGCCGGCCTGCACCCGGATGCCCTCACCACCTGCGGGCAGGCCCGAGACGACGCTCGCGAAGATCAGGATCGACATCCCCTGGCCGATGCCGCGCTGGGTGATCAGCTCGGCGAGCCACATCACCATGGCGGTGCCCGCGGTCATCGACAGCACCACGAGCAGCACCCTCGGCACCGTGAAGTGCGGGATCAGGTCGATGTTCTGCGTGCCCGACCCGAGCAGGCCCGGCGCGCCGCTGTGGAACGCGAAGGCGAGGGCCGTCGACTGCATGATCGCCAGGGCGACGGTCATGTAGCGGGTCGCCTGGGTGATCTTCTTCTGGCCCACCGCGCCCTGGTCGCGCCACTCCTCGAGCTTCGGGATGACCACCTGCAGCAGCTGCATGATGATCGACGCCGTGATGTACGGCATGATCCCGAGCCCGAAGACGGCGAACCGCGTGAGCGCCCCGCCCGAGAACAGGTTGAGGAAGCCGAGGACGCCGCCCCGCTGGGCCGCGTCGGTCAGCTGCTGAACGGCTTTGAAGTCGACGCCTGGGGTGGGGACGTGGGATCCGAACCGGTACAGGGCGATGATCGCGAGGGTGAAGATGATCTTGCCCCGGAGGTCCGGGATCTTGAACATGTTCTTGAGGCTGGAGAACAACGCAGCGCTCCTTGCCCGAAGGGACCCCGGACGTTAGTCAGCGAAGAAGGGTTCAGCGGTTCATGTGCTGGTTGCCGGAAGCCGGCGGCCGACCGCTCCCCCACGGGAGGGGGATGACCTCAACCGTACCGCCTGCGGCCGTGATGGCTTCCTCGGCCGACTTGGAGAACGCGTGCGCCTTGACGTGCAGCGCGGTGCGCAGCTCGCCCCGGCCGAGCACCTTCACGAGGCCGCGCTTGTGGATCATCCCGGCGTCGCGCAGCGTCTGCGGGTTGACATCGGCGCCCTCGAACCCGTCGAGCGAGTCGAGGTTGACAACGGTGTACTCCACGCGGAACGGGTTCTTGAAGCCCTTCAGCTTCGGAACGCGCATCTGCAGCGGGAGCTGGCCGCCCTCGAACCCGGGCTTCACGTTGTTGCGGGCCTTCTGACCCTTGGTGCCGCGGCCGGCGGTCTTGCCGCCCTTGCCGCCGATGCCGCGGGCCACGCGCCGCTTGCGCGTGTGCGAACCGGGGGCCGGCTTCAGGTCGTGGATCTTCATGACTGCTCCGCGGTCTCTTCGACGGTGATGAGGTGCGGCACCCGGGCGATCATCCCCCGGATCTCGGGACGGTCGGGCAGGGTGTTGGACTTGCCGATCCGCCCCAAGCCGAGAGCGCGCAGGGTGCCGCGGTGCTTCGGCTTGGTGCCGATGCTCGACCGGACCTGGGTGACCTTGAGCGCCACGGTCACTCCTCTCCGGCCTCGACCGACACGGCCTTGGCGCGCCGGGTCTCCTCGTAGGCGCGCAGCACGCCCTTGGGAGTGATCTCCTCGGCCGACAAGCCGCGGAGGCGAGCGACCTCGTCGGGCCGCTTGAGCGACTTCAGGCCGGCGATCGTGGCGTGGGCGACGTTGATGGCGTTCGACGAGCCGAGCGACTTGCACAGGACGTCGTGGATGCCGGCCATCTCGAGGATCACGCGAGCGGCGCCGCCGGCGATCACGCCCGTACCGGGCGCCGCCGGCTTGAGCAGCACCTTGCCGGCGCCGGCCTCGCCGATGATCGGGTGGGTGATCGTCGAGCCCGCGAGGGGCACGTCGAACACGTTCTTCTTCGCGTTCTCGGTGGCCTTCTGGAGGGCGATGCTGTGCTCCTTGCCCTTGCCGTAGCCGAGCCCGACGCGACCCGACCCGTCGCCGACGACGACGAGGGAGGTGTGGGAGAAGCGGCGGCCGCCCTTGACGACCTTGGCGACGCGACGGCCGCGGCCGATGGGGCGCTCCTGCAGGTGCAGGTCGCGGTCGCGATCTCGATCCCGGTCTGCCATCAGAACTCCAGTCCTGCTTCTCGGGCGGCGTCCGCCAGCGCGGCGACCCGCCCGTGGTAGATGTTGCCGCCGCGGTCGAACACGACGGTGGTGACGCCGGCGGCCTTCGCCCGGTCGGCGATCAGCCGCCCGACCGCCGCCGCGGCCTCCTTGTTGCCGGTCGCGCCACTGCGCAGCGAGCCCTCGACCGTCGATGCCGCTGCGAGCGTGCGGCCGGTGCGGTCGTCGATGACCTGGGCGCTGATGTGCTTGTTGGAGCGGAACACCGCCAGTCGGGGGCGCTCGGCGGTGCCGAACACCTTCTTGCGCACCCGGTTGTGGCGGCGCTGGCGCGCTTCCTGCTTGTCCTTCGCGGAGATCGACATCGCTACTTGGCCGCCTTCCCGGCCTTCCGCTGCACGACTTCGCCGGCGTAGCGGATGCCCTTGCCCTTGTAGGGCTCGGGCTTTCGGATCTTGCGGATGTTGGCCGCCACCTGGCCGACGAGCTCCTTGTCGATGCCCTTCACCACGATGCGGGTGGGCGTCGGGACCTCGAAGGTGATGCCGGCGGGGGCGTCGACGTTGACCGGATGGCTGAAGCCGAGGGCAAGCTCGATCTTGTTCGGGCCCTGGGCGGCGGCGCGGTAGCCGACGCCGACGATCTCGAGCTCCTTGGTGAACCCGTTGGTCACACCGACGACCATGTTGTTGACGAGCGAGCGGGTCAGCCCGTGGAGGGCCCGGTTCTGGCGCTCGTCGTTGGGGCGCTCGACGAGGAGCGTTCCGTCCTCCTGGCGCACCGAGATCTCACCGGGCAGCTCGCGCTCGAGCGTGCCCTGGGGGCCCTTGACGCGAACGGTGCGGCCCTCGAGCGCGATCTCGACGCCACCGGGGACGGGGATGGGTGACTTTCCGATGCGGGACATCTCTCTCCTCCCCCGCTACCAGACGTAGCAGAGGACCTCGCCGCCCATGTGCGAGCGGCGGGCCTCCCTGTCGGTCATCAGGCCCCTGCTGGTCGACACGACCGCGACGCCAAGGCCGCCGAGCACGCGCGGCAGGCTGTCGGCCTTCGCGTACACACGGAGGCCCGGCTTCGAGACCCGGCGGATGCCGGAGATCGTGCGCGTCCGGTCGGGCGCGTACTTCATGCGCACCGTGAGCGTGCGGCCGGGGCGGTCGGTGTTGTCCTCGGCGGCGAAGCCCTCGATGTAGCCCTCCTTCTGGAGGATGGCGGCGAGCGCCTCCTTCAGCTTCGAGGACGGCATGCGCACCTCGTCGTGCATCGCGACGTTGGCGTTGCGGATGCGGGTGAGCATGTCGGCGATGGGATCGGTCATCGGCATCGGTCGTCGGCTCCCCTCACCACGAGGCCTTCGTGACGCCGGGGATCTCCCCGGCGTGCGCCATGTCGCGCAGGCAGATGCGGCAGAGGCCGAACTTGCGGTACACCGACTTCGGCCGGCCGCACCGGCGGCAGCGCGTGTAGGCCCGCACCTTGAACTTGGGCTTCCGCTGCTGCTTCTCGATCAGAGCCTTCTTCGCCATTGCTACCTCTTGCCCTTCTGGGTCTTGGCCTGGACGGGACGGCGGCCGCGGCGGCTCGGCGTCGTGGGAGTCGGGGCGGCCTCGCCGTCACGACGGAACGGGAACCCGAAGGCGTCGAGGAACGCCTTCCCTTCCTCGTTGGTGCGCGCGGTGGTGCAGATCGTGATGTCCATCCCGCGCGGCTGGTCGACCTTGTCGTAGTCGATCTCCGGGAAGATCATCTGCTCGTTGACGCCGAACGTGTAGTTGCCCCGGCCGTCGAACGAGGCGGAGGGCATGCCGCGAAAGTCGCGGATGCGCGGGATCGCCACGCTGACCAGCCGGTCGAGGAACTCCCATGCCCGGTCGCCGCGAAGCGTCACCTTGCACCCGATGGCGTTGCCCTCACGGAGCTTGAAGCCGGCGATCGACTTCTTCGCCCTCGTGACGAGCGGCTTCTGGCCGGCGATCGCCGTGAGGTCGCGGACCGCGCCCTCGAGGAGCGACGGCTGCTGGACGGCCTTGCCGACGCCCATGTTGATGACGATCTTCTCGAG
>DATAKR010000078.1:0-7574 GCA_036261495.1 Acidimicrobiales bacterium
AACTCGGGCGGCCTCAAGTTCGAGGTGCTCAAGCCGTACGAGCAGCACCGCATCACCTACGAGGGCAAGGTGTGCGTGCTGACGAACCCTCGCGAGATGGCCGAGCCGCGTGACGCCTTCGCCAACAACCCGCACCTCGAGTGCCGCATCGACCTCAACCTCGAGGCGGTCGGCCCGGCCAACGGCGGCGAGCCGGAGTGGGAGGAGGGCGACGAGAAGCCCGACCTCGACCCCGAGAAGATGTTCGCCCGCGGCCACACCGAGCAGCACATGCGGTCCTCTGGCACGGTGACAGTGGGCGACGACATCTTCACCATCACCGACGGCCTCGGCCTGCGCGACCACTCGTGGGGTCCCCGCTACTGGCAGAACATCTTCTGGTACCGCTGGCTCACCGTGAACCTCGGCCCCGACCTCGGCTTCGCCTGCACTATCTCGGGCAGCGAGGACGGCGAGAAGCGCGTGCACGGCTTCCTCTACGACGTGCCTCGTCACGGCGCGGGGGCGTGGGTGCCGATCCGCGACGTCGAGCTGACGTCCGACTACGACGCCGAGTGGTTCCCGACGAAGAACCGCGCCATCGTCACCACCGACGCCCACACCTACGAGGTGGAGGGGGCGGTGTGGTCGAACATCCCGCTCCGCAACCGGCGCGACGACATGGTCACCCGCATCACCGAGGGGATGACACGTTGGCGGTGTGAGGGCCGCGAAGGCGCCGGCCTCTCCGAGTACCTCGACCAGATCGTCGACGGCACGCCGGTCGGCACCGGCGTGGGCATCTGATCGATGGGCTACGCCGAGCTCCGGTACGAGGCCGGCGACGACCACGTCGGCGTCATCACGATCGACCGGCCCGAGGCGCGCAACGCGCTCACCCACACGACCTACGCCGAGCTCGCCGACGCCGTCGCCACCACCGAGGCGCGGTGCCTCGTCATCACCGGCGCCGACCCCGCCTTCTGCAGCGGCGACGACGTCAAGCAGGTGATGGTGCAGGCCGGCGACCAGGTGGCCAGCGGGCTGCGGAACGAGCCCCGCCTCACTCCCACCGCCAAGGTCCTGCTCGAGACCGACGTGCCGATCGTCGCCGCCGTCAACGGCGCCGCAGTGGGCTGGGGCATGGAGCTCGCGCTGATGTGCGACATCCGGGTGGCGTCGGAGAACGCCCGGTTCGGCGAGCTGTTCGTGAAGCGCGGCCTGTGCTCCGACGTCCCCGGCCTCGGCCGCCTCGCCCAGATCGTCGGCCGCGAGGCCGCGGCGGAGCTGCTCTTCACCGGTCGCATCGTCGACGCGGCCACGGCGAAGCAGCTCGGCCTGGTGTCGCGCGTCGTGCCCCACGACGAGCTGCTCTCCACGGCACGCGCCCTCGCCGCCGAGATCGCCGCCAACCCGCCGCTCGCGGTCCAGCGGCTGAAGGCGGGCCTGCGGCGGGCGCTCGACCCCGACTGGGACGACCTCGGGCGCTGGGTCAGCGCGTCGCTCGGGGAGCTGTTCGCCACCGACGATCACAAGGAGGGTGTGCGCGCCTTCCTCGAGAAGCGAGAGCCGCGCTATGTCGGACGTTGACGCCGACGCGCTCGGCCAGTGGCTGCGCGCCAACGTCGGCGTCGACGGGCCCCTCACCCACGAGGTCATCAGCGGCGGCGCGTCCAACCTCACGATCGGCGTGACCGTCGGCGGCACCGAGCTCGTCGTACGACGTCCACCGGTCGGCGCGTTCCTCCCGTCGGCGAACGACGTGTCGCGGGAGTACCGGTACCTGTCGGCGCTGCGCGCCGTCCCGGAAGTGCCGGTTCCCGAGGTGCTCGCCTTCTGCGACGACCCGTCGGTGATCGGCGCGCCCTTCTACGTCATGCGCCGGCTGCACGGCCTCGTCCCCCACGACCCCTCCGTGCTCGCACACCTCACACGCGACGAGGCCCGCGCCGTCTCGGAGCGGTTCGTCGACGTCTTGAAGGCGATCCACGAAGTTGACGTCGATGCCGTCGGACTCGGCGGCGCGGCCAAGCGGTCCGGCTACCTCGAACGCCAGGTGGCGCGGTGGACCGATCAGTGGCACCGCGCCAAGGAGTCCGACTCGCCCGTCATCGACGAGCTCTCCGAGCGCCTCACCTCGTCGATCCCGGTGTCCGGTCCGGCCACGATCGTCCATGGCGACTACCGCCTCGGCAACGTGATGGTGTCGCCCGGTCCGCCCTACGACCTCATCGGGGTCTTCGACTGGGAGATGGCGACGCTCGGCGACCCGCTCGCCGACGTGGGCTACACGCTGCTGTGGTGGGGCACCGACGACCGGCCGGCCTTCAACCCGAGCCAGCAGGTGGCCGACCTCCCCGGGATGCTGTCCGCGCCCGAGGTGTGCGAGCGCTACGGCGCCGACCCCGACGTCGTCCGCTTCCACGTGGTGCTCGCGGCCTTCAAGCTGGCGATCATCGGCGAGGGGAACCGCGCTCGCGCCCGCCGGCTCGGCGCGGCGGTCCCCGACGGCGGCGTCGGCGCCCTCGCCGAGTGGGCCCTCGGCCTGCTGACGGCGCGACTCTGACGCTCTCGGTTGCCGCGCAGTCGGGACGATCGGGACGCCTCGGGATCACTTGCCATCTCGACAACAAGGCTCGACAGGCGCACCGTGTCGCACGGAGGGACCGTCATCGTGCCTGCCTCGGGCGGGCTGGAAGGGGGGACGATGTACCTGTTCACGCGCATGGCGCGCTTGGCCGCCACCCACGTCGTCGACGGCGTCGAGTGGGCGGCGACCATCACCGACAAGGTCAACCAGATCACGTCGCTCGACGTCGGGCTGTGGGCGTCGATGCTGTCGCCACGGCTCGGTGCGGTCTCGTGGGGCTGCGCGGTGGAGAGCCTCGCCGACCTCGAGGACGCCGACGCCAAGCTGATGGCGGATCCGATCTATCTCGACCTCGTGACCAAGGGGGCGACGATCACCACGGGTGAGTTCGACGACCTGACCGCGCAGTACGTGTTCAACCCGGCGCCGGATCTGGACGCGAAGTACGTCGCGGTCGTGCAAGGCCAGCTTGCGAACGGGGCCTTCGGCCGCGGCATGGGCGTCGGCGTGGAGATCGCGGAGCGGGCCACGGCCATCGCCGGCGGGACGGCGTCCACGTCGTTCCTGGTGGGTGTGACCGGCGGGTACGGGTCGTGTGCCTGGATCACCGGTGCGGCGACCCTCCGCGACCTGGAGCGCGCCGAGCAGGCGGTCAACACGAGCGCCGAGTTCATCGCTCTCATCGACGAGAAGGCCGCTGACTGCTTCCTGCCGGGCGTCACGACACAGGAGATCTGGCGCCGGCTCCACTGACGTCGGGCGCCGGCTCCATCGACGTTCGGGCGGGCGGAGCACCACGGCCGCCGTGGGCCGAGGCAGGATCCGACGATGCAATCCGACGACATCCCCTTCGTCCGGACGCCCGACGCCAACTTCGAGGATCTCGTCGACTTCCCGTTCGCGCCGAGCTACGTCGACATCGACGGGCTCCGCATGCACTACGTCGACGAGGGGCCGGCGGACGGACCGGTCGCGCTCATGCTCCACGGGATGCCGACGTGGAGCTATCTCTACCGCCACGTCATCCCGATCCTCGCCGGTGCGGGCTACCGGTGCATCGCGCCCGACCACATCGGCTTCGGCCGAAGCGACAAGGTGACCGACCCCGCCTGGTACGACACCGCCCGCCACACCGCGAACCTCGGTCACCTCATCCGGTCGCTCGACCTCCGCGACATCACGATCTTCGTGCAGGACTGGGGTGGGCCCATCGGGCTGGCGCAGGCGGTGGCGATGCCGGAGCGCTTCTCGCGGCTCGTGATCATGAACACCTGGCTCCACCACGAGGGCTACGAGTACACGCCGGCGATCCGCAACTGGATCGCCAAGAACGAACCGGGCGGTCTCTTCCGCGACCACGTGCCCGACCGGTTCAACTGGGGCACGCTCATGGCGGTCGCGACCCGGCGGGCCGCTCCGCAGGACGCGCTCCTTCCCGCGCTCAGCGGGGATCTGCCCGAGCTGCCGGCGGATGCGGCGGCGGTGCGCGCCGCGTACGACGCCCCGTTCGTCGGACTCGGCGACGACGGCGTCGCCGGCCCGCGCCAGTTCCCGCTGTGCATCCCGCTCCACGATCCGGCGCGGGGCGAGGCGGCCACGCAGGCGGCGACCTTCGCAGCGATCATCGCCACCCCGCTCCCGGTCCACTTCATCTGGGGCCTCGGCGACGACATCTTCACCGGCGAATGGGGCCGGCGATGGCACGAGCAGATCCCGCACTCGACGTGGGACGCGTTCGACGACGCGGCGCACTTCCTGCAGGACACCCACGGCGAGCGCATCGCCGAGGTCCTGTTGGCTCGCCGGTGAGACCTCGGCGTGGTCAGCGCGGCTCGCGCCGCCCCGCCGCCGGCGATTCGCTCCGGACATCGAGGAGGGAGCGGTCGAGCTCCGCGACGGACGCCGCCCCGAGGAGGCTCATGGTGCGGACCATGTCGGCGTGGAACCACGCGAGGACGCGGTCGACCCCGCGCTCCCCCGCGGCCCCCAGGGCGTAGAGGTAGGCCCGCCCCGCCATCGCCGCAGTCGCGCCGGCGGCGACCGCCTTGACGATGTCGCTCCCCCGCCGCACGCCGCCGTCGCAGATGATCTCGACGCGGCCGCCCACCGCCTCGGCGACGGGGCCGACGAGCGGGAGGGTCGCCGGCGCGCCGTCGAGCTGCCGGCCGCCGTGGTTGGAGAGGGCGACCGCGTCGACGCCGGCGTCGGCGGCAAGGCGCGCGTCTTCGACGGTCTGCACGCCTTTGAGCACGATCGGCCCGTCCCACACCGACCGGAGCCACTCCACGTCGGCCCACGACAACCCGGAGTCGAACTGGGCGTTCACGTAGTCGCTCAGGGTGACCGGCGAGGCACCGTCACCGACGTCGCGGCCGACGACGTTGGCGAAGCGGATCGGCTCGCTGCGGAGGAACGCGATCGTCCACCCCGGATGGAGCGCGCCGTCGACGAACGTCCCCGGCCCGATGGTCGGCGGCAGCGCGAAGCCACGGCGCACGTCGCGCTCCCGGCGGCCGAGCACCGCGGTGTCGACGGTGAGGACGAGGGCCTCGTAGCGGGCGGCGGCGGCGCGCTCGATCATCTCCTTCACGAGGCCGCGATCGCGCCAGGCGTAGACCTGGAACCAGAGACGGCCGTCGCTCACCGCCCGCACCTCCTCGATGGAGCGGGTGCTGAGCGTCGACAGCGTGTAGGGCACGCCGGCTCGCTCCGCCGCCCTCGCCACCGCGAGCTCGCCCTGCGGGTCGGCGATCCGGGTGAACCCGGTGGGCGCGAGCACGAGCGGCAGCGCCAGCGGCCGGTCGAGGATCCTCGACGCGGTCGTCACATGGTGGACGCCCCGCAGCACGCGCGGCCGGAACGTGGTCGCCGCGAACGCGTCCTGGTTGGCCGCGAGCGTGCGCTCGTCCTCGGCACCGCCGTCGATGTAGTCGAACACGCCCCCCGGAAGGCGTCGCTTCGCGATGCGACGGAGGTCGGCGACCGAGGCCGCCCGGGCGAGCCGGCGTTCGACCGGATCGGTCTCGATGCGCCCGAAGCGGACGACCGAGCGGAGGGTCTCGAGGGGCGCCACTCCCCCGATTGTTACCCGCCGCCCGGCGGTCGAGGTGGCCCGCGGGGGAATAGTTGATGCATCAACTTGTTACCCACGACATGGCACCTCAACCGTTCTCCACAGATGGGCGCGACCTCGAGCTCGGTGTCGACACCTTCGGCGATGTCACCGTCGACGAGACGGGGCGCCGGCTTCCCCAGGCCGTCGTGATCCGCAACGTGGTCGAGGAGGCCGTCCTCGCCGAACGTGTCGGTCTCGACTTCGTCGGCATCGGTGAGCATCACCGTGACGACTTCTCGGTCTCCGCACCGGACGTGGTGCTCGCTGCCATCGCCGCGCGCACCGAGCGGATCCGGCTCGGGTCGGCCGTCACCGTGCTGAGCTCCGACGATCCGGTACGCGTGTTCGAGCGGTTCGCGACCCTCGACGCGCTCTCACGCGGGCGAGCGGAGGTGATCCTCGGACGCGGGTCGTTCACCGAGTCGTTCCCGCTGTTCGGCTACGACCTCGCCGACTACGAGCTGCTCTTCGAGGAGAAGCTCGAGCTGTTCGCCGCGCTGCTGAAGGAGCGGCCCGTGACCTGGTCGGGCGAGACCCGGGCGTCGCTCGACGCGCAGCGCGTCCACCCGGCGACCGAAGCGGGCCTCCGCGCCTGGATCGGCGTGGGCGGCAGCCCCGAGTCCGTCCTGCGCGCCGCCCGGTACGGCCTGCCCCTCATGCTCGCCATCATCGGCGGCGACGCGCTGCGGTTCCGGCCGCTCGTCGACCTGTACCACGACACGCTCGATCGCCTCGGCACGCCCCGCCAGCCCGTGGGCGTGCACAGCCCGGGCCATGTCGCGCCGACCGACGACGAAGCGCTCGACGAGCTGTGGCCGCACTACCGCGCCATGCACGCCCGCATCGGTCGCGAGCGCGGCTGGCCGGCGATGACGAGGGAGCAGTTCGAGGCTGCCGCCGGGCCGACCGGCTCGCTGATGGTCGGCTCCCCGGACACGGTGGCGGCGAAGATCATCCGCACCGTCTCCGGCCTGGGCGCGGCGCGCTTCGATCTGAAGTACAGCGCCGGCACCTTGCCGCACGAGGCGATGATGCGCAGCATCGAGATGTACGGCACCGAGGTCGCGCCGCGCGTTCGGGAAGGCCTGGCGCGCACCGCGGCCGCCTGACGTCACCCGGGTTCGATCACCGTGGTGCACTCGCCCCGATCGCCGTCCGTGGCGATCGGGGCGACCTCTGCGGCCCGATGGAAGGTTTCGGGCCCTTCGACCGTCCTAGGAACGACCGACATGCGACGGGAAGGAGAGGAAGTGCCGCGACTCGTCGTGGTGGGCCGCCGGGCGGCGGTCGTCGCCGCGCTCCTGACGGCCGTGCTCACCGTGGCCTGTGGCGCGGCAGGCCCCGTCGCCGGCGACACGTCACCGGACGCGGACCCGTCCTCGTCGACCTCGACCACGGCGGCGGGCACCTCGAGCACGGCGAGCCCGGCCACGAGCAGCCGACCGCGCGTCGAGGAGGCCGCCCTCCGCCCCGGCGGCCACGGCGCCGCGGTGCAGGAGCTGCAGGAGCGACTGGTCGCGCTCGGCTACTGGCTCGGCGCGGCCGACGGTTCGTACACCGCCCTCGACCGCGAAACCGTCGTCCACGTTCGCTTCTGCGGCCCGATCAGCGAGTCGGTCGGGTGGTTGGTGCCGGGGTTTCGGGGTCGTGGTGGCGAAGTGTTCGGGGTCGCGGGCGAAGCGGCCGGTGAGCACCGCCGCCGGCGGGGTGGCGGCCGAGGGCGCGTTCTCGGTGGCCCGCTCCAGCATGCGGCCGATGAGTCCGACGTTGACGGCCTCGACATCGACATCGAGCGCCCGCGCGCAGGCGGCGTCGACGCGTTCGGGTCCCCACTTCTTGACCAGACCCAACAGTGCGTAGGCCTGGCGCATCTTGGTCCAGGGCAGCGGG
>DATAKR010000093.1:0-3315 GCA_036261495.1 Acidimicrobiales bacterium
GCGCGCGGTACTCGCGCGCCACACGACAGTCGACGTGGCGGACGAGGCCGAACTAGGCCGGGACGGCGTCGCCCTCGGCCTCGCGGGAGGCCTCGACGATCGCCTGCCACGTCAGCCCGTCGCCGCTCCAGAGGCGGTTGAACACCGCGTCGGTGCGGTCGGAGAAGCCGTGGCGCACACGGAAGTGGTAGATGCGGCGCTGCGGGCGCCCCTCGATCACCCCGAGCCGCGACAGGCGGCCTTCGATGTAGGTGGACCACGCCGACTCGAGATCGACGGCCAGCTCGTCGTCGGGCGGCGGGTCGCCGAAGGACGGGTCGAGGCGGTCGCGGGCCCGCATCAGCGCGAGCCCGAGCGTGGTGCGGGCGCGCGTCTCGTCGAACTCCCGCGCCTTGCGGAGGCTCTCGAACGCGCCGCCGCTCACGTCGACGACGATCCGCCCATCCTCGACGCGGGTCGTGGAGCTGGCGAGCATCTCGGCCTCGTCGACGTTGACCTCGATGGCCACGTCGCCGCCGACGCCGACCTTGTCGGCGACCTCCTCGGCGACGCGAGAGACCTCGCCCGCGTCGAAGTTGATGAGCTCGAACGTCGCCGGCGTGACGGTGACCGTCGCCATCAGTGGGCGGCGGCCGCACCCGTGGCGCGGGCCCGGGCTTCGTCGGCGGCCTCGGCGGCGACGTCGGCGATGTCGTCGATCTCCTCCTGGGTGAACCCGGCCAGCTCGCGGAAGCGGCGGGCGAGCTTCACCGGCGACTCGTCCTTGTCGGAGCGCAGACCGCCGAGCGAGAAGAGCTTGTCGACGACCCGTTGGAACTCGAGGGCGCGTGCCCGCCGGTCGGGGTCGTTCTCGGTGAGCTTGCGGAGCCAGTCGGAGCCGAACTTCACGTGGGTGACCTCGTCGGCGAGCATCCAGTCCTCGCAGAACTCCATGATCGGGTCGCCGCACTTCTCGCCGAACGCCTTCATGGTGTTGAAGACGTCGATGGCGAGCCCCTCGAGGGCTCGGTTGACACCCGTGATCCGCATCACCGGATCGGGGTTGCACGCCGCCTCGTAGAGGAAGGTGTTCTCGGAGAACTCACCGATCTCGGTGCCCATCCACTCCGTGAGCTTCACCGAGATCTCGACATGCCGGGCCTCGTCCCACGCCTGGCGGGCCATGGCCATCTTGAAGTCGAACGGGGCCTGGTCGGCCGCGTTGCCGGTCTCGAAGTCCCAGCACGTGCGGCCGGCGCCCTCGAGGGCCTGGATCTCGCCCATGAAGATGCCGTGCATCAGCGAGCGCGACGCCTCCGGCGCGTTCTTCTGCTCGGGCGAGAAGCGCTCGGGCGCCCGCGTGTAGGTGCCCTTCATCGCCTGCGCGCCGATGCGCGGATCGTTGAAGTTGTCCTCGAAGCGCGAGCGCCAGAAGCGGTCGTCTCGGGCCAGCTCGTCAACGGGAAGGGTCTTCTTCATCTCTACGTCCTCCTAGATCTCGCCGAGAGTGCCGGGACCGGCGAGGCCGCCGGCCTTCACGATGAGGGACTCGAGCACGGCACGCCGGTCGGCGGCGCGCCGCGCCTCCGCCTCGCCCGCGAGGAGGCTCTGCAGCAGCAGCTCGCCGTCGCGGACGCTGTCGAACTCGTCCTTCAGAATGATGTCGAGCCACCGGTTGTCGGCGTCGGCGCCGCTGCCGATGGCCCGCTGGTAGTAGGTGTACGCGGTGATCTTCCGCGGGAGCAGCACCCGGTAGACGCCGGCGAGGAGCTCGATCAGCTCCTCCGGGGCCTGGGGCTGGGCGACCAGCTCCATGAAGTTGGCGACGGCATCGTCAGGGATGGTGCCGTCGCTCGGCTCGGTGGCGTCGGACATCACGCCGTCCCAGAGCTCGGCGTGCCACGCGTGGTTGCGGGCGTGCCGCGTGAGCGTGCCGCGGGCGTGGGGCTCCTCGACGACCTCGGCCCACTGCTCGAGCAGCGTCGACAGCCGGCGTTCGACCTCGGCGAAGATCCGGCAGCGCCGGGCCGCGTCGTCAGCCGACAGGATGCGGGGGGTTTCCCGCTCGTCCCACGGCGCGAACGCCGGGCGGATGGCTGTCACGGGTTGGTGTCCTCCTCTTTGAGGGCGCCGACGAATCGGCGGATCAGCGCGGACCAGTCGTCACTCGATGGGCCTTCGATCCCGAGCGACGTGTAGAGCAACGACCCGAGGGCCAGCACGAGCGAGAACGTGCTCATGGCGTCGGTGCTCACGCCGGACGCGATCGCGCCCTCGGCGCGGGCCTGCTCGATGAGCCGGCCGATGGCGGCGCGGCGCTCGTCGACGACCGACGCGACCAGCTCGGCGACGTCGGGGTCGCGACGGGCCGCGACCATGGCCTCGACGAGAAGGCCGCCCTTGGCGTTGGGGTCGCGCTCGAGGAGGTGGCTGCCCAGCTCGGCCAGCAGCTCGCCGGCGGTGGGTGCATGGTGCGCGACGAGCAGGTCGTCGAGCTCGCGGGCGCTGCGGGAGCCGATGGCGGCGAAGAGCAGCTCGGCCTTGCCCCGGAAGTTGGCGTAGATCGCGCCGGTGGTGAGCCCGGCGCGCCGCGCGATCTCCTGCACGCCCGCCCCGTCGTAACCACGTTCGGAGAACACCGAGATCGCGGCTTCGATGAGCCGTTCGCGCGTTGATACAGAGATCGCGGGCGCAGCCGCTGCTCCCCCCATGGCGAGGCTCATAATAACGAGTGTTACCCGCCGGCGGCAACCGCGACTCCCCGTCAGGTGAGGAGGTACCAGCGGGCCCAGAACGAGGCCATCCACACCAGGCCGCCGGCGAGGGCGGCGGGGAGGAGCCACCGGAGCACCCGACCTGCCGCGCCGCGGCGGCGGGCGAGCACGTCGGCGCCGGCGGCCATGACCGGGAACGCCACGAGGGTGTACCGCCCGGTGGCGAGGAACTCACGTGACGAGATCACGGGGAGGACGACCGAGATCACCACGAACGCCGTGTACCCCCATCCGAAGCGGCGGGCGATCGCCGGCAGCAGCGCGAGCGACGCCACGACGAGCAGGAACTGGATGGTGAGGCCGATGGTGTCCCAACGTGGCGCGGGATGCGCCCACAGCCGGAAGAAGTCGGCCTTGACGAGCGTGGAGAACGTGAGGTCGCGGTTCCAGCCCGGCGCCGACTCGACCTTCATGAAGGCGAGCGGCTCGGAGAACCGGGCGGCGAGGTAGGCCATGTAGCCGCCGATGCCGGCGAGCGACAGGAGCACCGGCGCGTCCCGGACCGAGAGTCGCGAGAGCCGGATCCTCGGCAGCAGCGGTGCGAACCCACGGATGCCGTCAT